>JBMYWE010000307.1:0-3711 GCA_049607125.1 Granulosicoccaceae bacterium
TGCTCGCAACTCAATTTGCTGTCCCTTGTTCAGGCTGAGATCAAGCGTACCGTCGAGTGGGCGACCCAATAAGGTTCCGTCCAGATTTAGGCTTGTTTGAGGGCTGAGAAATTCTCCGTTGTCTCGATGGCCGGTGCTCGCCAAAGTCCCAGATACTTGCCCCTCTAAGTCGTCACGAAGGAGGGCTAAATCAAGATCTTTGAAATTTCCCTTTAGTTGCCAGCTTATGTTGTCTTTCCAACCTACTTGTCCTTGTAGAAGGGCTTTTCCACCCAGGGCGTTGACGGTGAGTTGTAGGTCTTCGAGGTTGGCGAGTTGTACCAACTTTGCCGAGATGTCGACCGTGTTCTCTGGGATCTGCGGAACCGTCACGGTGCTGTGCGTGGTAAACAGTAGCTCTTCTAGGTCGCCCTCGAAATCAAAGCGCAAGTTTTGCAGTTTCACGCTTTCCGACTCGGCAGCTGGAGATTGAAGTAACTCGGCTTGTAATAGGCCTTGAAGCTCGATTGGCTTAGCAAGCGGCGCCACCGAAGCTTTCAGCTTGGCCCGTTGATGGCCTTGAAGTTGTGCTTCAACGTTCAGGCTTTTTTTAAGTGGCCCCTCGGCCTGTAGGGAAAGGGTAGTGGTTTCAGGCCCTAGCAACTCGGGAACAGTGAGCGACAAGTCAGCTTCTAGGGGGTAGTGCTCAGTCAGTTTCAAAACTGCTTGCAACTGAGCCTTGTTGTTGTCCCACTCCAAACTGGCGTGACTTAGGTTGATCGAACTTGCATCAGTCGTCGCGCTCAGGGCAATGTTATTGATGACGTGGGTGCTTTCTCCCTGTGTAAATTCTAAGAGATCAATACTGGCGTTTGAGAGCTTGATTTGTAACGGCAGGGCGGGAATAGAAAAGTCTTTTTCTCCCTCTGCAGCTGGCTTCTCGTCAACGGCCGGAGGAAGCGAGAGTTTGAGGTGGGCAAGGCTAATATTGTTCAGGCAGAGCGTTTTGTTTAGCAGACAGCTGAGATCCCAAGCTGTCTGCAGGTTTGTCGCCTGCAATAGGGTTTGCTTGTCTTTGAACTCTAGGCGTTCAATCCTCAGATCATCGTACAGCCGTCCGCTCAGCCCATCAATTTTCAGGGAATCTAGCTGATTTTCGGCTTGTTTTAAGGTCCAGGCCGTACCTGTGTGAGTCCCTATTATCCAAGCCAGGATGGCGAAGACAATAAGCAACAGCAAAACTATCAGCCGAAAAGTGAGCTTGAGCATCGCCTAACTGCCCATCGAAAGGTGAAAACGCGGAGATTTGTCGTCTCCCTTGAGAGGGACACCAATGTAGACTTTTATCGGGCCGACGGGAGAATACCAACGCAGACCCAAACCTCCGCCGTAGGCGATCGGGTCAAATTCGTTGTAACCGGCTCTCCCCATATCGACGAAGAACGCCAAGCCAAGGCTATCTCGCAGCCGGTATTCGTACTCGGTGGATAGCGTGGTCAGGTAGCGCCCACCAATGGCATTGCCGTCAGCGTCTTGCGGAGAGACTTCACGACGAGCGAAGCCGCGGATGCTGTCGTCACCGCCGGCGTAGAATCGCAGGCTCAGTGGAACTTGCTGAAAATCGTTGGATTCTATCCAGCCAAGTTCCATTCGCGCGTGCAACAGGTGCTTGCTGGAAAACGCGTGACCAGAACCCAGTTTGAGGTAGAAGCGATCAAAATCAATGTCCGATAACAAAGCTTCGCGGGCGGTGTTGATCTGGAAATCAACGCTGTATTTCAGCGTGCCCCAGTCTGCGATTGTGCGCGTCTTCTCACGGCTCCAACTGGCACCGGGGATTAGCAATTTTATTCTGGATTTTTCACCGTCAATCTCTGAGGTTTCGTGCTGAAACTTTAAGGAATAGCTCTCAAGCCACTTGTTGGAATTGATTCGGTGGTGGTTGGCACCAATGGTATACCTGAGCGAAGAGGCATCGTCGATAATGGTGTTGGCCACACCGGCGTCTAGTTGTAAGTAGTGGTTCGCAGGGTCGGGGTGGTGAGGTAGGCGATAGAAAGTGCTCAATTCCTGACTTTCAGCGGAGAGCTCGGTATCGACCCCTGCGCTGTGGCCGTGTTTGTTGACGTAGTGGCGCGTAATGCTACCTCTGAGCCGTGGCCCTGAGTCTGTGCCATAGCCTATGCCTATGGTGGCCGAATGTGGCTCGCGCAATTTGCTTTCTACATTAATAGGTACAACGCCGTCTACTGCTCTGTCAATTTCGGGACGTACTCTGACACCGTTGAAATAACCGCTGTCGCGCAGGTCACGCGCAAAAGTATCAACATCGCTACTCTTATAAAACTCGCCTTCTTTGAAGCCTACCCATTGTTGTAAGAACTCTGGCGAGAGCTCACTGTTGCTAAAGTTGACAGGTCCGTAGCGGTAACGCTGCCCACTGTCCAATTCAAGATCGAGTTGGGCACTGTGCTGTCGGCGAGATACCGCGAGTCTATGCGTGCTGTACTGGGCATCGAAATACCCCAGTGTGAGCGCTACTGCCAGCAAATTGGCCTTGAAGCTCTCGTAGTCGGCATGGACCAGCTGTTGCCCAGGTTTCGGCGCTAGTTTTTTGATGAACTGATTGAACAGCTCTTCCGATTGTCCCTCACCTACAATGTGAACGTCGACTGCACTGTAGGTGGTGGCGGGTCCGAGCGAGAGCTGCACCGTCAAATAGCCATCTTTGAGAGTGCTGTCGATCGCGGGACTGTTGTAGCCCAGGGCAGCCAGCGATTGCGGTAGGCGTTGTTCGACTTTGCGCTGCCAGTGGCGTAGCCCAGAGGGGCTGTCGCTAGCTGGCTCGCCCGCATATTTGACCAATTGCTCTGCCAACTCGCTCGGCACGCCAGAGATCTCTAGGCGAGATTTTGAGTCGTCTGCAGCTTGAGCGAAAGGGCAAACCCACAGTGCGAGAAGCAGCACTGCAAAGCATTGCTCTTGACAGGGCTTGAGTAGCTGCCACGACCTTAATTTTGCGTGCTTGATCAATGCCGCGATCCTGAGGGTAATTCGGTTGTTAACACAGGGGATAATGCCACGGGAGCCACTAATTTATGTGCTTTATTTGCGACTGTGGGCACGAATATTATGGCCGAATTCGATACCTAAAAACGGTGCTTGAAATTCCGACTGGCGGGTCAGCTAGAGAAAACAGTCAATCAAACAGTTTGGCTAACCAATAAAACAACTTAAAAACAATGGGATACATCGAATCAAGCACTTGGGCAAGGCACCGAGGCTACAAGCCTGCCTCAAGGGGTCGATAGAGTCTCTGTGATAGCGGATACTACTGGGGGCTCTCGTGAGTTGGCGCCCTAGAAACAGAAGGGATAAAGTTTTTATGTAGTATACCGATACATACAATAAGTCTTACGAAGGATGCGTAAGACAAAGTTTGGAAGCCCTGCAATAACAAAAACAAGATGGATGGCATGGACGTCGTCGAACATACCTCACCGCCGGTGCCGCCCACTGGCGGTTTTTTTTGTTTTAAAAAAAAACCACTGCTTTACAGCAGTGGCTTGTTGATTACGCGCTCGGGTTAGCGGTCGCAGCGGTTGTTGAAACAGCCTTCGATAATCTGGATTGGTGGAATGGTGTCGTAGAACCAGCTGTCAGATTCCAGCAACTCCGCCATGGGTTCGATCTCGTCTCGCGTGTGCTCGACGATACGTGGTTTGATGATGA
>JBMYWE010000308.1:0-3702 GCA_049607125.1 Granulosicoccaceae bacterium
TGACTCCACTGTGGGTGTCTATAACGTCTTCGTAGACCGCCGCCAAGTGAGCGAGCGCGAACCCCTCGAAGACCTGTTTCTAAGTATTGGTCGTCATCTTGGCATAGCGATTGAAAAAACTCGCCTGGAGCGCGAGGCATACCACTATCACATCATGCAAGAGCGCAGCCGCTTCTCCGCCGAACTACACGACTCTCTGGCGCAGACGTTGGCCAGCTTGCGCTTTCAGGTACGAGTGCTCGAAGATGGTTTGAACGAAAACAATGAGCAACAGGCGCGCACCATGTTGCAGCGCATCGAGCGCGCTGTGGCCGACGCCAACACCGAGCTACGTGAATTGATCGCACACTTTCGTGCACCCATAGATCGCCGCGGGCTCATCCCCGCTATCAAAACGGCTGTGGATCGTTTTCGTGAAGAGACCGGCGTGGCGATCTTCATGCAATCCGAATGGCCTGAGCAACCACTCGAAGCCTCGCAGGAGATGCAAGTACTTCGCATTATTCAGGAGTCGCTGGCCAACATACGCAAATACGCGCGCGCCAGTGCAGTGCGCGTGTTTCTCAGCGGCGAAGAGAACTCACTCAAAGTTGTCATTGAAGACGACGGTGTGGGCTTCGACATGCAACAATTGCCCACAGAAAACAACGGCCATCACATCGGCATGGGCATCATGCATTCACGCGCGGAGCAGCTCGGCGGCGAGCTCACTATTGATTCAGAACCGGGCGAAGGCACGCGCGTGTTACTCAAATTCCTTCCCCGCAGCGCTGGAATAACCGATGATAGTGAATCTATCTAATTGAACCACTTGGAGAACACACCGTGCGGGTATTGGTAATAGACGACCACACACTGTTTCGCGAAGGCCTAGAAAGCCTGCTCAAGACCCGCGGTATCGAAGTTGTGGCCGCCGTGGGCGATGGTCGGCAAGGTGTCGAACTTGCGCGCGAGCTCAAGCCCGATATTGTCTTGCTCGACGTGCGCATGCCCGCGCTTGACGGCATTTCGGTGTTGCGTATTATCCAAGAGAGCCAACCTGACTACCCCGTCACACTGCTGACTACCAGCACCGAGGAGCGGGATCTGCTAGACGCTTTGCGCGCCGGCGCCCGCGGTTATCTGCTCAAGGACATGGAGCCCGATCAACTGGTGCAAAGCCTGCGCGAGATCGTCAATGGCCAAACCGTGGTATCGCCCAATCTAACCCATGTGCTCGCCGAGGTAGTACAGGGCAAAGTAGCTCTGCCAGCCGACCAAGACAGTAGTCCATTTGACGGACTTACCCCACGTGAAACGGAAATTCTGGCCTTGCTGGCCGAGGGACAATCAAACAAGGTCATTGCGCGCAATCTGGGTATTTCCGACGGTACGGTAAAACTACACGTCAAGGCCATCCTGCGGAAACTCAATGTTCATTCGCGCGTTGAGGCGGCGGTTATGGCTGTTGAACAAGGATTGCGAGAACATCTCGCAAACGGCAATAGCTAGCTAAGCCATTGTTTTTATAGCCCTATTTCGAATCATGGTATCTGATTTGCTGCACTGCACAATTTTTTTTTCAAAAAACCTTGAAAGATCCGGTAATGGCGTTATTATTTGAATTGTGCAGTGCAACATCAATTCAACTTCGAGGATTTAACGATGACTGGATACAACCCTGAAAAGCAGATCGAAACATTCAAATCTTTGTGGGAGCTTCAGATGGAGACCACCAAAAAGACTTTCGAACTACAACAATCTAACAGCGCTGAGTTGGTTAGCTACATGAACTCTGAAACAGAGAAGGCCAAGAGCCTGCAGTCTCCTCAAGAGATGATGCAGTTCAGCCTCGACATGCAGCGCGGTTTGTTTGATCTCGCCAAAGCACAGGGCGAAGCCTTGACTCAACTGGCTGTTGAGAGCAACAAAGACGCCATGGACAAGCTCAAGTCAATGGCTGAAGTTTAAGCTTCAAACGAGCGGCTGAAAGAGTAGCGACTCCCCAGATACTCGGACGGACCAACCGCCACTAAGCCCCGACATCAAACCGATGTCAGGGCTTTTTTATGGCAATGAATTACGAAACCTCGCGCCGTTGATGCTGCAAGGACCACAGCTGGTGGTACAGTCCCTGGGCCTCCAGCAGCTGCTGATGGTCACCCTGCTCCACCAATTTGCCTTTTTCCAACACCAATATCACATCAGCATCCTCGATAGTCGACAGTCGGTGGGCTATCACCAAGGCCGTGGTCTTTTGCGACAAGCGCTGCATCGCGCCAGTGATCTGCCGCTCGGCTCGACTATCCAAACTACTGGTCGCTTCGTCGAAAATAACCAGAGGCGCTTGTTTGAGTACCGCACGGGCGATGGCCACACGTTGTTTTTCCCCGCCGGAGAGTTTTAGACCACGCTCACCAACAACAGTGTCCAACCCCTCCGGCAGCGAAGCCAAAAATGCACCGAGTTCAGCCGCTTCCAGCGCTGCCAAGATTTCTGCCTCGCAAGCACCGGGCTTGGCGTACTCCAAGTTATAACGCAAGGTGTCGTTGAACAGCACCGCGTCTTGTGGCACCACCGCAACTGCTCGGCGCAAGCTGTCTTGGCGTACCTGCGAAATATCCTGACCGTCAATGCGAATACAGCCACTTTGAATATCATAAAAGCGCAACAGCAAACGCGCCAAAGTCGATTTGCCCGCACCCGATGGCCCGACAATAGCGACTTTCTGCCCAGCCTCTACTTTAAAACTCAAGCCGCGCAAGATACTTCGTTGCTCGCCGTAGCTGAAGTCGACACGGTCAAACTCAATCGCCCCAGCCGTTATCTGTAGCTCACGCGCCTCTTCGCTGTCCACCACCTCTGGCTCTCGTTTGAGTAACTCGACGATGCGATCCATATTGATCAAGGAATAGCGCATCGAGCGGTAGATCACTCCCAGGAAGTTCAACGGTATAAACAATTGCAACAACAAGGCGTTTAGCATCACTAAATCACCTAGTGATAAAGTTTCGTCGGCCACATCCACAGCAGCTAAAGCCATCATCACCGTGACCCCAATGGCCACCAATGCGGATTGGCAGAGATTGAGGACGGACATGGAAAACACTGATTTTTGAGCCGCATCGGCCCATTGTGTTAGCAGTGTGTCGTAAGCGGCACTTTCTCGCTTCTCATTGTTGAAGTACTTGACTGTCTCATAATTGATTAAACTATCGACCGCTCGACCATTCGCCTCAGAATCGAGTTTGTTCATCTGTACACGGTATTGCGAGCGCCAATCCATAAAGCGAATGGTAAACGCGATATACAAACCCACTGCTAGCAGAGTGACTAAGGTGTATTGCAGCGGGTAATTGAACACCAAAATACCGACCACCATGCTCAATTCGAGTGCAATTGGAGCAATGCTAAACACCATGTAGTTCAGCAGCTCACTCAAGCTCGCGGTGCCTCGCTCCAAATCTCTGCTGATAGCACCGGTGTTGCGCTCCAGATGAAAGCGCAAATTTTGTCGGTGCAAGTGTTCCAACACATCCACCGAGAGCTTGTGCATGGCCTTGTAGCGAACTCGGGAAAACAAGATATCGCGCAGCTCGTTAAACAAGCTTGTCGCCAATCGCAGACCACCGTAGGCCGCGACCAGTGCCATTGGCACCAGCAACTCGGCGCGCGCTTCAGAACCAAAGTGATCAACGATGCCTTTCAAGGAAAAAGGCACAA
>JBMYWE010000309.1:0-3700 GCA_049607125.1 Granulosicoccaceae bacterium
ATCCTCTGTGAGGTGGATGGGCAAAAAACTGTTGCAGATATCGTCGATGCACTCAAAACGCAGTACGGAGAGGTGGATGGCTTGGCTGAAGATGTCTTGGAATTTTTCACCGGCATGGTTAGTCAGGGCTGGGTGAAAGCGCATGAGTGATCCGGTTTCAGAGAATCAAATTAAGCCTCCGTTGTGGCTGCTGGCAGAACTCACTTACAAGTGTCCTCTTCAGTGTCCCTATTGCAGCAACCCAACAGACTACGCTGGGACTACGGAGCGCGAGCTTACAACCGATGAGTGGATACGGGTTTTTGAAGAGGCCCGCGAACTGGGCGCTACCCAGTTGGGTTTTTCTGGTGGTGAGCCCATTGTGCGGCAAGATTTGGAGGAGCTAGTCAGTGCCGCGCGTGGTATGGGCTATTACACCAACTTGATCACCTCCGGTATCGGGATGGACAGAGCACGGGTGGCGGCGTTAAAAGAGGCGGGGTTGGATCATATTCAGGTAAGCTTCCAAGCTTCTAGTGCTGAGCTCAACGACTGGATTGCTGGGACGGCATCTTTTGAGCACAAGCTAGAAATGGCGAGGGCGGTCAAGGAGTACGAGTTTCCTATGGTGCTGTGTTTTGTCACGCATCGTAAAAACGTCGACAGCGTGCCGCAGATGCTGGCGTTGTCCAAACAGCTGGACGCCGACTACGTAGAGCTTGCCACCACACAGTACTACGGCTGGGCCTTTCTCAACCGCGACGCGCTGTTGCCCTCACAGGAGCAAGTCGCAGCGGCGGAGAAGAGCGTCAACGATTTCCGTGCCTCGCTTGACCCTGAAGACCCCATGAAAGTCTTCTACGTCGTGCCCGACTACTACGAAGAGCGGCCTAAGCCCTGCATGAACGGCTGGGGGGACGTGTTTTTAGTGGTCACACCCGACGGCTTAGCCATGCCCTGTCACGCGGCCAGACAGTTGCCTGGTATCGAATTCCCCAATGTGCGACAGCACTCGGTAGAATATATCTGGCGCCGATCACAAGCGATGAACAAATACCGTGGTTTCGATTGGATGCCCGAGCCCTGCCGCAGCTGCCCGGAGAAAGAAAAAGACTTTGGAGGCTGCCGATGCCAAGCCTTTATGATGACTGGCGATGCCTCAAACGCCGATCCGGTGTGTAGTAAATCTCCCCATCACCATAAAATTCAAGAAGCCATTGAGTCTGCTTTGCGCCCTGAAGAGGCCACTATTCAGTTTCGCAATCCGTCGAATTCAAAAAAACTGATTCGTGAGCGCGAGAGCTGAGCTAAGGGCGTTTCTTCTGCAGTACTCGCGCTATAATGACGGTTTTGTCGGTGCCTATGAGCGACGTTTCACTCCGCCAGATCTACGCTTCTTTTGGCGAGCATTTTCAGCTACAAGATATCAATTGGACAATAGAGCCCGGTCAGCACTGGGTTTTGCTCGGACCCAATGGGGCGGGGAAGTCGGCTCTCGCTGCTTTGCTCGCGGGTGACGGCGAGATCACGGCTGGCGAAATTGAGGGTACGCATTCCAACATGGGTGTGGTTTCGTTCGAAGCTCAGGAACGGCTGATAGACGCGGAGCTTAAGCTCGACGACGCTGATATTCTCGATGTTATTTCAGAGGGCACACCAGCGGGAGAGCTGCTACGACGTGATTGCCGCAACAGCGAGTTGCGAGAGCGTTTGATCGAGCGCTTTGCATTGCGAGACAAACTCGAACGCTCTTTTCGCAAGCTCTCCACCGGTGAAACGCGCAAGATTCTGATTATTAAGGCGCTCTGCTCACAGCCTTCACGTCTATTACTGGACGAGCCCTTTGAAGGCTTGGATCATGAATCGTGTCTCGCTCTATTAGATGAACTAACCGCTCTGAGTGAGTATGTGCCGATGATTTTGGTGCTGAACCGCTTGGACGAAATTCCTGCTTTTGTCACGCATGTGGGTTACTTAGAGCAAGGCAAGCTTTTACATAAGGTGGGTCGCAGTGACACTGAGCAATTGCAAGAAGTCGAACAGCTGCTGCACCTGAAGACCGCTGATCTGAACCTTCCAAAGACCGATCCCAATCACGTGTTGCCACCCCTGGACCCGACAGCTCCCTTAGTTCGCATGCGCGAGCTGAAGGTTGCCTACGGCGAGCAGGTGATATTTGAAGGGTTGAACTGGACCATAGAAAAAGGTCAGCACTGGCAGGTGACAGGTGCCAATGGTAGCGGCAAAACTTGCCTGCTCAACTTGATAACTGGTGACCACCCCCAGTGTTACGTCAACGATATCTTCGTCTTTGGTATGCAGCGCGGCAACGGCGAGAGCATCTGGCAGATAAAGCAATACATCGGTTATGTCTCCAGTGCATTGCAGTGGGAATATCGTGTCAGCGCTAGTGTCAAGCAGGTGATCATCTCGGGGTTCTTTGACAGTATCGGTGTTTATCAAAAAGCCAGTGAGGCACAGCAGACTATTGCTGAGCAATGGTTGCGGTTGTTGGGCATGGAACATCGAGCAAGCGAAAGTTTCAGCCAGCTATCCTTCGGTGACCGTCGTTTGGTGCTGATTGCACGTGCCATGGTTAAATCACCGCCGCTGCTCATTCTGGACGAGCCTTGCCTAGGGCTGGATGACATCAACCGACAGCTGGTTTTAGCCTTAATTGAAAAAATTTGTGCGTCTGATACCAGCACTGTGCTCTACGTCAATCATCGCCCCGCAGACCAAATCTGTGGAATTGACAAGCACTTAGCATTGACCACGTCATAAGCCTTGATTCGATCTGGATTTTACACTGGATCAAAGTTATTTTACCTTTTAGTACATGCATAATACTCTAGTTGGACATATTGTGATCTGGGTCCGTGTTGTGGTCCGTCCTCCTTGGTAAATTGTTACCCCACTACTGGGCGAATACTCGTCACGATGTTCTAAATACCAACTGTAGAGTCAATGCTCGGAGCCAGCGACGTGAAAGTTGTGTTAAGGCTATAATACTAAAGGAATTTAATCATGAAACACGTTCGAATCGATTCTTTGACTCGTTCGACTATGGCCAGCGCTATCACCTTGTTGATTGCAATGCTTCCCGCACAGCAGGTTGCGGCCAACAACAGTGGGCGCTACGTTGTAGCCGATGAAAATGGTGTGTGGCACCCCGCCGTTGCCGGCGCAGAGGGGGCCACTTTCTATCCCAGCTGGTATTTCGGATTGGATCTCTCTCAGAGTAAGTGGGACGCGGACGATTTCGAGAACGAAGCGACAGGGGCGGGTATCGCCGTGGGTAATCACTTTAGCCCGCACCTGCGCTGGGAGTTTCGCTATCGCTTTCAGCAGCCCGAGTCCGAATACAGTGGGCCAGAAGGTGAAGAGCACACATTGACCAGTCTGGCGATGGATTACCTTGTCAGCGAGCCCGGCGATGGCTTTAGCCCAATTGTTCGTGGCGGTGTTGCTCGTTCGGATTCCGATGGATTTGAAGATGAGCAATCGGATGCCATGGCTTTGCTGGGTCTGGGGCTACAGTGGCGTGAAGATCGCTGGACGGTGCGCATGATGGTCGAGCAATCCGGGGAAGATCAGCAGTGGGCCAGTGTCATGTTAGCTGGTTATATTGGAGGTAATGAAAGCGCAAGTGCTTCGGTGTATGGCAATACCACTACAACCCCCGATGTGATGCTTGAAGTCGAGCCTGAAGCCATGGAGG
>JBMYWE010000310.1:0-3693 GCA_049607125.1 Granulosicoccaceae bacterium
TGCCGCCGCACACCCCGCACAACAAAAAGAGCAGGACTGATCGTCTACCTCTGCGTGAACCGACCCCACCGACGGAAGCGGTGTATGGCAATGGAAGCAATAACTTGGCTCGGCTTTTGCCATGTCCATTGAATTGGCGATCATATTCATATATACATATATGTTAATTCAATCGGTCGAACACAGATAAAACAAATAAAATCCGACTGATTTAGTGGGTTATTTTTCTGCACTCAAACGCGCTCAAATGCTTAAAAATGCAGGATATTTCAGCTTTAAAATGCTGATTCAATCCATTAATTGGGGTACAATACAGCACATTAAAAGTGGCGCATAATTTAGGGGCCATGCTTTTCATAAGCAGAGCTTATTCATGCAATTAGTGCACTTCAGCGCCGACCTCTACGCGAGGCAAAAACAGCGGTTGCTGCGGTCTTTCAAAGCTGCAACCAAAAACAGAATTTCCATTTCAATGGTACACCCGTGATGACAGAGCAACGTCAAGAAACTTATGATTATGATGTCGTTCGCTATTTTTCTATAGCGACAATCCTATGGGGTATAGTCGGCATGGCTGTGGGCGTATTTATCGCTGCGCAGCTTGCTTGGCCTGCCCTCAACTTTGACACGCCATGGCTAACGTTTAGTCGCCTGCGACCGCTGCATACCAATGCAGTTATTTTCGCCTTTGGCGGAAGCGCATTGATGGCCACCTCGCTGTACGTGGTACAGCGAACTTGTCAAACGCCTTTGTTTTCAAGAGGCTTGGCACAGTTTGTCTTTTGGGGCTGGATGTTGGTCATCGTTTTGGCGGCCATTACTTTGCCACTGGGCATCTCCTCTTCTAAAGAGTACGCCGAGCTGGAGTGGCCGATTGATATCTTGATCGCCGTGGTCTGGGTTGCCTATGCCGTGTTGTTCTTTGGCACCGTAGCCAAACGCACCACCTCGCACATTTATGTAGCCAACTGGTTTTACGGTGCATTCATCATAACGGTCGCCGTGCTGCACATTGTCAACAGCGCAGCTATTCCCGTATCACTGACCAAGTCATACTCAGCCTACCCAGGTGCGATCGACGCCATGGTTCAGTGGTGGTATGGCCACAACGCGGTAGGCTTCTTCCTGACAGCAGGCTTCTTGGGCATGATGTACTACTTTGTACCCAAGCAGGCTGAACGTCCGGTCTACTCCTACAAATTGTCTATCGTGCATTTCTGGGCGCTTATCGCCACTTATATGTGGGCCGGTCCGCACCACTTGCACTACACCGCTCTGCCCGACTGGACTCAATCCTTGGGCATGGTCCTGTCGCTGATCTTGTTGGCGCCTTCTTGGGGCGGCATGATCAACGGTATCATGACACTTTCCGGCGCTTGGCATAAGCTGCGCACCGACCCCATCTTGCGCTTCCTGATCGTCTCTTTGTCTTTCTACGGTATGTCTACTTTCGAAGGCCCGATGATGGCGATCAAAACCGTCAACGCCCTGTCTCACTACACTGACTGGACGATCGGACACGTACACTCAGGTGCACTCGGTTGGGTTGCCATGGTATCTATCGGTGCGATCTACTTCTTGATCCCCCGCCTGTTCTCTCGCTCAGGTATGCACAGCATCAAACTGATCGACATTCACTTCTGGCTGGCCACGACTGGCATCGTGCTTTACATCGCCGCCATGTGGATCTCCGGGGTTATGCAGGGCTTGATGTGGCGTGCGACCAACGCCAATGGTCTACTCACCTACAGCTTCATTGAATCTGTAGAGGCGTCCATTCCCTTCTATATCGTGCGCTTCTTCGGTGGCGTTTTGTTCTTGGCTGGCATGTTCGTCATGGCTTGGAACACCTACCTCACCATCAAGAAGTCACCTGAGGCAGAGTCCGTCGACGCCGCCCCAGCGACAGCATAGGAGACAGAAACATGCGCCACGAAATAGTTGAAAAAAACGTTCTGCTGATGGGTGTGCTGATCTTCATCATCATCAGCTTTGGCGGCTTGGCTCAGATTGTTCCGCTGTTCTTTAGCACCGAGACCACCGAGCCAGTCAAAGGCCTAAAGCCCTACACTGCTCTGCAGCTCGAAGGTCGCGACATTTATATCCGTGAAGGCTGCAACAACTGCCACTCACAGATGGTTCGCCCTTTCCGCGCAGAGACAGAGCGCTACGGTCACTACTCGGTTGCCGGTGAGTTCGTCTGGGATCACCCCTTCCTGTGGGGCTCCAAGCGCACCGGTCCTGACTTACACCGCGTGGGCGGCCGCTACTCTGACGAGTGGCATCGCGCTCACTTGGTCAACCCTCGCGATGTTGTTCCAGAGTCGAACATGCCTGGTTTCCCTTGGTTGGAGACCAATGCACTGGATTACAGCGACATCAACAAAAAACTGTCTGTGATGCAGACGTTTGGTGTGCCGTATAGCGATGAAGAAGTTGCTAAAGACTACACTGCCGATCTCGATGGCAAGTCTGAAATGGACGCCATCATCGCCTACTTACAAGTGCTCGGTACAGCACTTAAAGAGACGAGGTAAGCGCTATGTCACCTGCACTTGTTCAATCTATCGCCACCCCACTGGCACTACTGGCTTTTGCGGCCGTGGTTTGGTGGGCCTACGGCAGCAAAAAACGTGGCCGCGATTTTGATAAAGCGGCCAATTCACTCTTCGACGAAAAGGAAGAAGAGATGCACCAACGTACGCTTGATCAACAGGAGAAACATTCATGAGCAGCTTTTGGAGTATCTGGATCAGCGTCATCACCTTGGGCATGATCTTTTTCTGCTGGTGGTTGCTGGAAAAAACCAAAACCATGGAAGTCGACGCGCACGGCGAAATGAACGAAGACGGCGTTCGCACGACTGGTCACATCTACGACGGCATCGAAGAATACGACAACGCCCTGCCTCGCTGGTGGTTGTACATGTTCTACATCACCATCGTGTTTGGTCTCGCCTACCTTGCACTTTACCCCGGACTTGGCAATTTCAAAGGCCTATTGGGCTGGACTCAACAGACCCAGTGGCTGGATGAAGTTGAAAATGCCGAAGATGAACTAGAGACGTTCTACGCCCAGTTCAGCGGCCGAGAGATCGACGAATTGGCCAAAGACGAGACAGCTGTCGGTGTAGGTCGCAACTTATATCTCACTTATTGCACCGTCTGTCACGGCTCGGACGCCAAAGGGTTTGCTGGCTACCCGAACCTCTCTGACAACGACTGGCTCTACGGTGGTGACTCAGCCGCGATCATTCACTCTATTGCGGAAGGCCGCAACGGTAACATGCCGCCCATGGCCACAGCGGTAGGCGGCGATGAAGGCGTAGAGCAAGTGACGCACTACGTACTCAGCTTGTCAGGCCGCGAAGACGCCGACGCCGCTCTGGCAGAAGCAGGCAAAGCGAAGTTCCCTGTCTGCGCGGCATGTCACGGTGCGGATGGCACGGGCAACAAATTGCTCGGCGCCCCCAACCTGACCGACGATGTCTGGCTCTACGGAGGTACAGTGGGTGCTATCAAGCAAACCATCAATCAAGGTCGCGCGGGCGTCATGCCAGCACACAAGAGCTTGTTGAGCGATACTAAAATTCGCATGTTGGCCACTTACCTATACAGCCTCTCAGACGAAGCCGAGAAGTAAGCTCATGCGCAATTGGAGGACAGTGACCAACTCACTGTTAGTGACTAATTA
>JBMYWE010000311.1:0-3673 GCA_049607125.1 Granulosicoccaceae bacterium
AACAGGGTGTGGCGTCGGCCAAGATGTGGCACAACGAATACCTAGCACATGGGTTCATGCACGGATTTTAGACCGAAAAACACGCTGTGTATCGAAAATGATACGAAGAGGTTGTTTTAAGCAGGACTTATTCGGAGGTCATGTCGCAAACGCGCTCTTTGAAACCCGATGAAATTCTAGTGTGAAAGACTTTGTCGTTAGAGCAAGTGTTTGATTTTTGGTGAAAATAAAGATAGGCCAATCTAGCCTTTTTTTACTGGGTAGAAGAGCCCTTGCTCGATTTCGAAACTTTCAACAGAGGAGTCTACTGGGTGATGACAACGCGGGTTCCTACCGAGATCAGTCCGGCGAGGTGTTCAATTTGTGTGTTGTTTAGGGCGATGCAGCCGTTGGTCCAGTTTGCCACGGCGTGAACTTCAGGGTTGGCTCGGCCCAAACCATGAATGCCGAGCGATCCGCCGATGGCTGTTGTCTGAGGAGGAATTTGCTCACGCTCCCACGCCCGCACAATTTTGTTGTGTTGCTGCGGGGTCAGCGCACCTGAGCGTAAACCTTGATTGGCGTAGCTGGGGTTGGGATAGTCGAAGCCAAAAAACAGGCGGTACTTGCTGTCGCGGTTTATCCAGCGGACACGGAAACTGCCCACGGGAGTGACTTCGTCGCCCTGGCGCTGTTTGAGGCCAATACCACCGCTGCCCCAAGCGACGTTTTTATAGTAGACCACCGGGTGCTCGCCGAGCATCACTTCCAAGCGTTGCTCGGTGGGGTTGAGTTGTAGCCAGATTTCGTCTGGCTCCACGCTGGCGTTGCTCGCTCGCGCGCTCGACAGCATCGCCCCGAATATCAGGGCGATGCTCAATCTCAGAACTAGGTCGAAGCGATTCTTCATGATCTCCTGTTAAGCGATTAGTGTGCCGACGATTTAGTAGCCGCGTCCTTGCCAAAGACAGTTTCTATCAATCGGCCAATCGACAGACCTTGGGTTAGGATAGAGCTGACCACCACCACATAGGTGAGTGCCAGCACGGTCTCGCGCATCGGACCCTGTGGTAAACCAAGTGCCAGCGCAACCGATATACCACCGCGCAGACCGCCCCACGTGAGCAGGGTGGGGAGTTTGGGATGGATACTCGTTTTGACGCCCAACGCCGTGGTGGCTAGCCAAACGCTGAGAAAGCGGGAACCAAGGGTCAGGACGGCCATCGCCAATCCAGCCCAGATAATAGTGCCGGTGAATTGCACCAACATGACTTCTAGGCCGATCAGTAGGAACAACACGGCGTTTAGAATTTCGTCGACCAGTTCCCAGAAGGTGTCGAGGTGCTCGCGGGTAGTCTCAGACATGGCTTTGGCGCGGCCTTGATTGCCAATCAACAAACCGGCCACCACCATCGCCAGGACACCCGACACGTGCAGAGTGAGTGCCAGCGAGTAAGTTCCCATCACCAGTGCAAGCGTGAGCAGAACTTCGACTTGGTAGTTGTCGACATCGGCGAGCATCCAGTACACCAGTGCGCCACAGGCGAGGCCGAGCACAATGCCACCTCCGGCCTCCAGCGCAAATAGCTTGCCGATGCTTGCTGCATCGGCGCTGGCGTCGCCGGTAGCGATTCCCAGCAACGCGAGAAATACCACCACGGCGATGCCGTCGTTAAAGAGAGACTCACCGGCGATTTTGACTTCTAGATCCTTGGGCGCACCTGCGCTCTTGAGAATACTCATTACCGCCACGGGGTCGGTAGGTGAGATCAGGGAGCCAAACAACAAGCAATAGATCAGCGGCAGTTCGATGCCCATAGCACCCAGAATATAATGACTGCCAAAGCCGATAATAGCGGTGGAGAGCAAAACACCTGCCGTGGCCAATAGGGCGATAATTGCGCGGCTCTTGTACAGTCTTTGCAAGTTGACGTGTAGCGCACCGGCGAACAGCAAAAAGCTCAGCATGCCTTCCATCAAAGTGGTGTTGAAGTCAATCTCCTGCAGCCAGTGCGCGCCGATGGCAGCTGGATCCAGTGGACCAAAATGCCCGATCAGCACCATACCAAGGGAGAAGATCAAAGCGATCACCATGATGCCAATGGTGGTAGGCAGGCGAATCGAGTGGTAGTTGAGCCAAGCGAATAGGGCGCTGGCAACCACCAGCAAGCTTGCTGTTTCAAACATATGGAAAGACTTGAATATAAAAAAGGGATGACAAGAAATTAGCACAAAGTGCCGTATTCTCCCGATTGGCTTCCATATTGACAGGCTGAATTCAGCGATTAGTTTGGGTAAAACGGGTATTTTTTGTCGGTTTACTTATGCTCGGAAGGAGTGATAGCGAGTGCGAGCCAATAGCGATCAAATAGTCGACACTGACTAAATTCCCACTGAGGCTGCGATTCAGGGCGGGACATTCCTCCGCTCTTTTTTAGCCTCAGCCTAATTCGTCCTTCACGTTGGAAAAACTCCGCCGAATGAAAATCTGCTTGCAAACCTAACCCCAACGCTTTGGACCAGGCTTCTTTAAGCGTCCAGAAGCGCATAAAGGCGTTTAGCTGATCTGCCGGTTGCTCTGTTTTTAATAGGCGTTGTTCCGCAGTGTTCAGGAACTTTTTACTGAGTTTCTCGATGGAGCAGTCGCGTGCGATGGGTTCAACGTCGACGCCTATTTGCGCTGGGGTGTTGGTGGGGTTGGTGTGAATAGCGCAGACAATTAACCCCTGTGTATGGCTAACTGAAAAGGACAAGTGTTTGGCCGAGTCTTTGGGGCTAAGGAGTTGAGGGCGGCCGAGTGTGCTACGAGTAAACTGCCATGTCTCGGGGGCGGTGCCGGGGTAGGCGGCGCTCAGCGCACCGCGCAGCAGCCATCGGGCCAGTCCCTTGTCGCTAGCGGCTGACGTTGAGTGCATGGATTGAAGTTCGCGCAGTTCTTCGTTGTTGAGTATCTCGCCACTTCGCACCAACGCTAGCAAGCGAGCCGGAGATGCATGTGGCTGAATCGCCCAGATGGTTGTGCCTTGGCCAAGTTTAAACTGTTGGCAGTTAAGGCAGGGGGCTAGGCTTGGTAAATTTGCTGGCGCTGCAAGAGCTGGATCGACCCGCCATTGGCTGACCTTGCTCTGCCGCTTGGCCGCCACCGCTCGCCGACTGACAAGCGCGCTGCGGCTGGGCCTAGAGGTACTTTTGTCCATTGGCGGTAATGGGACGCTCGCGATATTCGATAAAGGCCGCGCGGTCGCGTGTCTGCAGGAAGATGTTGTTCTTGCTGACGTAGCTCATCGACATGCCGGGTACGCGCTTAAAGCGATGACCAGGGTAGACGCGGGCCTTGGGCGGGACTTTCTCCAGCAAAAGCTGCAAACTGTCGTACAGTTGGCCGGCGTCGGCGCCAGCGCTGACGCACTCGCCACAACCTTCTATGAATAGGGTGTCCCCTGAGTAGAGGTTGCCCTCTACCAAGTAACTGACCGCTCCCGCTGTATGACCGGGTGTCTTAATAACCGCTATGTCCATGCCTGCAATATTAAGCTGGTCATCATTGATACCCGTTAAACCCGTGCAGCTAAAGCCGTAGGTGTCGATCTCTACTTGGTTCATGTAGACAGGAATGCCCAACTTGGAGGCGAGGGTGTCCGCTAGATCTACGTGGTCGGCGTGATGGTGAGTTAACAACACGGCCACAAGGGGG
>JBMYWE010000312.1:0-3667 GCA_049607125.1 Granulosicoccaceae bacterium
CCGGCGTGCGGTACACTACCGTAGCGACGCAAGTCGCGATACCAGTCCAGAGATTCCTTCTCCATGCCCATCTCATCCATGCGGGTGTCCAACACCTCCAGGCGATCCTCGCGTTGCGAGCCACCGATAATTTCACCGATGCCAGGAGCTAACAAATCCATGGCGGCGACGGTTTTATTGTCGTCGTTCAAGCGCATATAAAAGGCTTTGATGTCCTTGGGATAGTTTTGTACCACCAGCGGGCCGCCCACCAGTTCTTCACACAACCAGCGCTCGTGCTCGCTCTGTAGATCGACGCCCCACGAGACGGGGAACTCGAAGCTTTTTCCCGATTTCTGCAAGGCATCCACAGCGTCGGTGTAGTCCATTCGCGTTAATGGAGTCTCAACAAAGGCATTTAGGCGGGCGAGTAGGCCCTTGTCGATTTGCTTGTTGAAGAACGCCAGATCGTCAGCGTTGCTCTGCATGAGATCGCCCAGCACATATTTGAGCAGATCGTCGGAGAGGGTGGCCAGGTCATCAAGGTCGGCGAAAGCGATCTCGGGTTCGATCATCCAGAACTCAGCCAAGTGGCGACTGGTGTTGGAGTTCTCTGCCCGAAAGGTGGGGCCAAAGGTGTAAACCTTCTCGAGTGCTAGGCAGTAGCTTTCCACATTGAGCTGTCCCGATACGGTCAAAAAAGCTTCTTTGCCGAAGAAATCCTGTTGGAAGTCGACAGCTCCTTTTTCGGTGCGAGGCAGGTTTTGCAGGTCGAGAGTCGACACTCTGAAGAGCTCGCCCGCACCCTCGGCATCGGCTGCGGTGATTAGTGGTGTGTGTACCCATAGATAGCCGCGTTCATTGAAGTAGCGGTGGACGGACTGCGCCAATGCGTTGCGCACCCGGGCCATGGCGCCAAAGGTGTTGGTGCGCGGGCGCAGGTGGGCGACTTCGCGTAAAAACTCCATGGTGTGACGTTTGGGTTGCACCGGGTAGGTCTCTGGGTCGTCCACCCAGCCGATTACTTCAATGTGGCTCGCCTGCATCTCGAGCGACTGACCGGCGCCTTGGCTGGCGACCAACTCGCCCGTGGCGATAATGGCGCAACCACTGGTGAGCTTTAACACTTCGTCGTTGTAGTTGGGCAGATCTTGTTGGGCAACCACCTGAAATGCATCGAATCGTGAGCCATCGTGCAGCTGCACAAACGATAGACCGGCTTTGGAGTCTCGACGAGTGCGCACCCAGCCACGCAAGCTGACACTCTGGCCGAGGTGTTGATCGTTGATTTCGCTGATTCGCAGTGTGCTCATGCGGGACTCTCGTGCGTGTTGGAAATGCTAGGGAGTGTATGCTGACCTGTGCTCGCTTGCCAGTGGTAGCGCGGGCGATCTGCGGTTAGAGCGGCTGTTAAGGCTCACCCAGCAGCGGGTTAAATCGCTAGAATGGAAGGAAAGTTCAGGAGCAAAATATGCGGGATCAGGAGAGTACAGGCGGCGGTCCCTTGGCTGGTCTCAAGGTGTTAGAGCTCGGGCAGCTTTTAGCGGGGCCGTTCTGTGCCAGTATGTTGGGGTATTTTGGTGCCGATGTTATAAAAATAGAACCCCCAGGTCGCGGCGATCCGTTGCGCAACTGGCGTTTGCTAGACGAGCAGGGCACCTCTTGGTGGTGGCATAGCCTGGCGCGCAACAAGCAGTCGGTCGCGATTGATTTGCGCCAAGATGAAGGGCGCGCGTTGGTGAGGCGTTTGATCGAGCAAGTGGATATCGTGGTGGAGAACTTTCGCCCGGGCACGTTGGAAAAATGGGGCATGGGACCTGAGCAATATGCCGAATCGCACCCGCATATCGTCTTTACCCGTATTTCGGGTTATGGCCAGGATGGCCCCTACGCCGAGCGTCCTGGCTTTGCCTCAGCCTGCGAAGCCATGGGCGGCCTTCGCTACGTCAATGGTTTTCCCGGTGAAGCCCCTGTGCGTGCCAACTTGAGTATGGGTGACACCTTGGCGGGTTTGCACGCGGTGATCGGCACTTTGCTGGCGCTTTGGCAACGTCAAAAAACCGGAGGCAAGGGCCAGGTGGTGGATGCCTCTATTTTGGAGTCTGCGTTTAATCTGCTAGAAGGCGTGGTGCCCGAATACACCGGTGCCGGAGTGGTGCGCGAACCGGCGGGCACCACGGTGACCGGGATCGTGCCAACCAATACCTACCCCTGCGCCGACGGCAAGTACATTGTCATAGGTGGCAACAATGACAGTATCTACAAGCGATTGATGCAATGCGCTGGACGCGAAGATTTGGGCAATCACACCGAGATGAGCGACAATGCGGGGCGAGTGAGGCATCAAGCGGTGATCGATGCTGCGATTACCCACTGGACTTCTGGCTTGGACTCTGCGATTGCTCTTGAGCAGCTGCGAGTGGCTAAAGTGCCGAGTGCCCCCATTTATTCAGTCGCAGATATGGCCACTGATCCGCACTTTAGGCAGCGAGGTTTGTTTGAGCAGACTCAGCGACCCAACGGCGAGTGGTTGGAGGTGCCAGCCTTGCATCCCAAGCTCAAGGCGACGCCCGGCGGCAGTCGCCGAGCTGCGCCTACTCTGGGCGCGGATACTGACCCAATTTTGCGAGAGCTATTGAATATGGAAGAGACAAACTTGACCGAGCTTCGACAGCGCGGAGTGATCGAATGATTAAAGAAGAGCCGCGTCGAATCGCTCTGGCGATCACTGGCGCCTCGGGGGTGCAGTATGCCTTTCGATTGCTTGAATGTTTATTACAGGCCGGTGTGCGCGTACATTTGATGATATCCAAACCAGGCCAGGTGGTGGTGGGTATGGATACCGATTGGACACTGCCGTCGCGGCCCGCCGATATCAAAGCCTTTTTACTCAAGAAATTCCCGGTAGATCCGGATCTCTTGGACGTTTATGGACCCGACCACTGGACGGCGCCAGTGGCCAGTGGCTCGGGTGTACCGGAGGCGATGGTGGTATGTCCTTGTACCACGGGTACGCTTGCTGCAATGGCAGCGGGCAATTGCAATAACCTGATGGAACGCGCCGCCGATGTGGTTCTTAAGGAGCGCAAGACTTTAATTCTCATGCCGCGAGAAATGCCGTTTAGCTCGATACATTTGGAGAACATGCTCAGGCTTTCACGCGCAGGGGCGATTATAATGCCGCCCAATCCCGCATTTTACACGCACCCGAAGTCCGTAGACGAAATGGTAGATTTCGTGGTGGCACGAGTGCTTGATCAACTCGATGTTGCACAGAAACTGATGCCACGCTGGGGTCTGGACGATTGAGCACCGAGGTAGTGGAGTTGCCGCTGTTCCCCTTGGGCACCGTGTTGTTCCCAGCCGGTGAGTTATCGCTTCGCATTTTCGAGCCGCGATACGTGGACATGGTATCGCGCTGTGGGCGCGAGCAGACGGGTTTTGTCGTTGTCGCCATAAAAGATGGACATGAGGTGGGGCAGCCAGCCACACCATACGCCGTTGGCACAGAAGTTCAGATAGTCGACTGGGATAGTGAAAGCAATGGTTTACTGCTGTTGTTGTGCAAGGGACTAAGCAAGGTTTCAATCGCCAGGTCTTGGTTGCAAGACGATGGGTTATTAGTCGGGGAAGTGCAGCGTCACGCACCCGAGCCGGAAGTGCCTGTAGCCGCAGAATCTCAGTATTT
>JBMYWE010000313.1:0-3662 GCA_049607125.1 Granulosicoccaceae bacterium
TCAACAGTGTTCATAAGCCCTCATATAATACAAACGGCCTCAGCTACGCGTCTTTGGCGAGCTTGGCCAGCGCATAGAGGTGATCCAAAGCGTCCCGCGGGCTGATGTTATCGGGGTCTAGGTCGTCCAGATAGTGGTGCAGGGCGCCGCGCAGGGGAGCGTCGAACAGCCCCATTTGAGGAGAGGGGTCTCGAATAACAGGTGCTGCTTGCGGGTTTGCGGTAACTTTTTTTGCCTCGGCGGGCAATACGCCTTCGAGCTCGGCTAGTTTGTCTCTGGCCTGCTGCAGCACGCTCTCGGGCAGCCCGGCGAGTTTAGCCACCTGCAGGCCATAGCTCTTGTTGGCAGCGCCGCTTTTAACCGAGTGCATAAACACAATTCTCTGGCCGTGCTCTACCGCATCTAGGTGAACATTGGCCACAGCGGGCAATTGATCGGCCAGGGTGGTCAACTCAAAGTAGTGCGTGGCAAACAGCGTAAAAGCGCGGTTTTGACCGGCCAGTTGCTGGGCGCAGGCCCAAGCCAGAGAGAGGCCGTCGTAGGTGCTGGTGCCTCGACCAATTTCGTCCATCAGCACCAAGCTATTCTCGGTGGCGTTGTGCAAAATATTGGCGGCCTCGGTCATCTCCACCATAAAAGTAGAGCGGCCAGAGGCGAGATCATCCGAGGCGCCGATGCGTGTAAAAATGCGATCCAGCGGACCGAGCTCTGCTCCTTGTGCTGGCACATAGCTGCCAGCGTGAGCCATCACGGCGATAAGTGCTGCTTGGCGCATATAGGTTGACTTACCACCCATATTCGGCCCGGTGATCACCAGCATGCGTTGTTTTGGGTCAAGCTGTAAGTCGTTGGCCACAAACGGCTCGTCGATCAGTTGCTCCACTACCGGGTGGCGACCGGCGTCGATACGCAAGCCTGGCTCTTGGCTGAAGCTCGGTCTGCTCCAGCCCAAACTGTAGGCACGTTCGGCCAAGCAAGCGTCGACGTCCAGCTGCGCTACCGCGTGGCCAAAGCCTTGTAATGCCCCGAGTGCGTCATTCAAAACATCGAGCAATTGCTCGTACAGTTCGCGTTCTCGAGTGAGGGCGCGCTCGCGCGCGCTGAAAACTTTGTCTTCGTAGGCTTTGAGCTCTTCGGTGATATAGCGCTCGGCGTTTTTCAGGGTTTGACGCCGCGTGTAGTGCTCGGGAGCCTGCCCCGACTGACCTTTGCTGATCTCGATAAAGTAGCCGTGCACCTTGTTGTAGCCGACCTTCAAGGTTTTGATGCCGCTGGCCTCACGCTCTCGCATCTCCAACTCGGTCAAGAAATCCAGGCTGTTGCTTTGCAAGTTGCGAAGCTCGTCCAGCTCGGTGTCAAAGCCCGCCGCGATCACGCCGCCGTCTCGGGCTAAGGCTGGCGGTTCGTCGTCTACGGCTCGGCTGAGTAAGTCGTGTAGCTCGCTGTGTTCGCCGAGTTCATTTAGCATGCCGTCCAGGGCGCTAGCCGTATTTTCTCGCGCGCACAAGGCGCGCAGCTCCGGGCAACGTCCGATGCTCTGGCGCAGCCCGAGCAGGTCGCGCGGGCGCGCGCTGCGAAGCGCGACGCGCGCG
Organism: Granulosicoccaceae bacterium; assembly: GCA_049607125.1. Classification (GTDB taxonomy): domain Bacteria; phylum Pseudomonadota; class Gammaproteobacteria; order CALCKW01; family CALCKW01; genus CALCKW01. The sequence continues at coordinate 1,593 of JBMYWE010000313.1, forward strand.
CAGATGCGCTCCACGTCGGCGCAGCCTTGCAAAGTCTCGCGCAGGTCTTCAAAATCCAGCGCGCTCATCAAGGCTTGCACACGGTCTAGGCGTTGTTCTAATCGGGCTTGGTCGCGCAGTGGGCGGTTGAGACGGCGACGCAGTAAGCGCCCGCCCATGGCGGTTACAGTGGTGTCCACGCTCGCCAATAACGTGTGTTGATTGCCGCCACCGAGGTTTTGCTCGATCTCGAGGTTGCGGCGGGTGGCTTCATCTAAGACAACACTGTCACTGCGGTTTTCAGCCTGCAGGCTATTGATGTGCGGCACCGCACTGCGCTGGGTGTCACGCACGTATTGCAAGGCTGCACCTGCCGCGCCGATGGCGACGGTCAGCTGATCGCAACCAAAACCTGAAAGGTCGCGTGCGCCGAGCAAATCAGTCAGCTGCTCGCGTGCGGAGTCGCCGTCAAAATGCCAAGGCGGGCGGGTTCGCAAGTGTTTATCAAAGCCCTCAAAAGTTTCAAGCGGCGCGCTCTCATCGCACAACAACTCAGCCGGACGCAAACGCGCCAGCTCACCGCGCAGCGCCATCTCTCCCTGTACTTCTTGCAGGGCAAAGCGACCAGCAGCGAGGTCTAGCGAGGCGATACCGTAGTGCTCACCCTGTTGTGCAACAGAGACCAACAGGCTCTCGGCGCGTTCTGGCAGCAGTGCCTCGTCAGTCACCGTGCCCGGTGTCAGCACGCGCACCACTTTGCGCTCCACCGGCCCCTTGGCCAGCGCCGGGTCGCCAACTTGTTCGGCAATCGCCACCGATTCGCCCGCTTGCAGCAGGCGGCCTAAATAGCCCTCAACGGCGTGAAAGGGTACGCCCGCCATCGGTATAGGTTGGCCATTGTGGTTGCCGCGGTGGGTTTGCGTGATGTCGAGCAAGCTCGCCGAGCGCATGGCGTCGTCAAAAAACAGCTCGTAGAAATCGCCCATGCGGTAAAACAACAGCATGTGCGGGAACTCCGCCTTGATGCGCAGGTACTGCTGCATCATGGGCGTGGTTTTGGCGTTGGGCGTCGGCGGAGCTTTGAGGGATTCTGCGGGCATGAAGAGGCGCAAGTCGGTTTATTGGCGTAGCGGGGCAGAGTATCAAAGTGGGTCGTTTCAGGCCAGTCATGCGCTAGAAGCACCCAGTTGGACTTGTTCGATGCGTGTGGTGACTAACGCAGCTAGCTCGCTGATCACGGCGCATGCTCTTGCTCGTGTGGCTTTTTAGAATCGCTTGAAGCTGGATTCGTCGCGTCGCAACTCCCGTTATGGGCAGTTGCTTTTTGATTGGCGAGGGTCTTTGGGTGAGATGCTCAGTGTGATGGGTGCTTGATACCTTTCAAAACCAGTTGAATTCCTTGTTGCTTAAGATCACCAGCTCATCGTGAGAATGAGCTGGGCTGCGGAGCACAGCATCTGTCCATTCTTTAGCGCGCGATATTCGTGATCTCCTCAGCGCTCAGCGTGCGGTTGTAGATACGCAGGTCGTCGAGATAAGCACCGTTTAAGCGGTAACTGCCGCCAACCATGGCACCGAAATACAGCGGGCCGCTGGTTTTCATTAAAGTCCAATCGAGGGCGTTCATGTCGCCTTGTCCGCCGTAGCTTACAGTGGCTTCCTGGCCGTTAAAAAATATCTGCACGTGGCGCCCATTGGCTAAATTGGCGGTTGTGTCGACGTTGTAGGCGAAGTGATACCACTGCCCGTCTTGCACAAAGTTGGGGTCGGTCAATGCTTTGCCCCCTGCGCTGCCGTTGCCCCCTTCTAAAATGACGCGTCCGTCCAGCTGGTTCCAGCTGTTAACGCCAATTTTAAACCCCGAGGTATGCTCGTTGGCGGCGGCGTTAGAGAGGATAGTGTTTATATTGGTTTGTAGGGTGGGGATATACACCCAGGTAGTCACGGCGAATTTGTCTCCGAGCTCGAAGTTTGAGTCGCTAAGTGTCATGTAGGAACTGCCATTGAAATAGGCGGCATGAGATCCGCTTTTAAACTCGCCCGTTGTGCTGCTGAAGCTGACACCGTTGTTGGTGTCGATTGTATTGGCGT
>JBMYWE010000314.1:0-3647 GCA_049607125.1 Granulosicoccaceae bacterium
GGCTTTGTTGCCACTGCGGGCAGCACCGTAGCCAGCGATACACTAGGTGTTGGCGAGTTGCGTGCGCTGTGGGTGGTGCCTTGCGATCACCCCTTGGGGCAGGGCAAAAAGAAGCACTTTCATGAGTTTCAGAACGATGCAACTGCCGCTGATTTGTTGCTGGCGCAGCGCGAAGGCTATGTCTCGGTTGAGCATACCAAGCGTTACACCACCACGGGCATGGCTAACGATCAGGGCAAAACATCAAATATCAATGCCTTGGGTGTGGTAGCCCAGGCGCGTGGACAGCAGATACCGCAGGTGGGTATCACCACTTTCCGCCCGCCGTTCGAGCCACTGACCTTTGGCGCCATTGTCGGCCAGAACCGCAACGAGCTGTTCCACATGGTGCGCAAGACGCCTATGCACGATTGGGCCGAGGAAAATGGCGGCGTATTCGAGGATGTGGGCGACTGGAAACGCACCTGGTACTACCCGCGTGCCGGTGAAGACATGCATGCGGCGGTCTACCGTGAGTGCAAGCAGGTGCGTGAGAGTGTGGGTATGTTCGATGGTTCCACTCTTGGTAAAATTGACATCCAAGGACCAGACGCCGCTTGGCTTCTGAACATGCTCTACACCAACGCTTGGCTCAAGCTGGCACCGGGCAAGTGTCGCTACGGGCTGATGCTGAATGAGCACGGCATGGTCTTTGACGACGGGGTGACGGCTTGTATTGCCGAAAACCACTACCACATGACCACCACCACCGGTGGCGCGGCGCGCGTGCTTGCTTGGATTGAGGAGTGGCTGCAAACCGAGTGGCCTGAGAAGCAAGTCTGGTGCACCAGTGTCACCGAACAGTGGGCGGTGATTGCGCTCAACGGCCCCAAGGCGCGTGAAGTGCTGGCGGGCTTGACAGACATCGATCTCGACCCCGAGACCTTCCAGTTTATGGATTGGCGCGCCGGGCAAGTGGCCGGTGTGGACGCGAGGGTGTATCGCATCAGTTTTACCGGTGAGTGCGCATTTGAGATAAACGTACCGGCGCGCTACGGCCGCTACGTGTGGGAGCGGGTGCACGCTGCTGGGCAAGCGCACGATATCGTCACCTACGGCACCGAGAGCATGCACGTACTGCGCGCCGAGAAGGGATTTATTATTGTCGGCCAAGATTCGGACGGCACCATGACCCCGGCAGACTTGGGCATGGATTGGATAGTCTCCAAAGCCAAGCCCGACTTCCTCGGCAAGCGTTCACACGCTCGTACCGATGTGGTCCGAGCAGGGCGAAAGCAGTTGGTGGGTTTATTGACTGACGATCCGCAAACTGTGTTGCCCGAGGGCACGCATATCATCGAGGAGGTCAAGCCAAAGCCACCGATGAAAATGCTCGGCCATGTCACGTCTAGCTACCTGAGCCCGAATGTGGACGGTGGTCGCTCGATAGCAATGGCCTCACTGAAAGATGGTTTCAATCGTATGGGTGACACAGTGAGCTTAGTCTTGCTCGATGGTACCTCTGTGACGGCGAAGGTTGTAGCGCCTGTTTTTGTGGACAAAGAGGGCGCGCGTTCGCGCAGCTAGGAGATATTGATGAGCACTTCTGATCAGGCTGTAGCGGCTTCACCCCTATCCAAAATGCAAGCCGTGGGCGGCGAAATGACACTCGTTGAGTTGCCGCGATGCGGCAAGTTGAGTTTGCGTGGCGAGCCAAGTGATGCGGCTTTTGTCGCCGCTTGCGAGCAGGTTTTGGGTGTTGCACCGCAAGCTACCCTTGCGCCTCCACAGCACGTGGATACGGGTACCCTCTTTTGGATAGGCCCGAATGAGTGGTTATTGCACTGTGCCGACGAGTTAACAGCGCAGTTACAGCAGCAGCTGCAGCAAGTAGCCGAGGGCGCACACATGGCTGTCGTTGATGTGAGTGATTACTATGTGCTGGTGCGACTAGAAGGCGACGACGCGCGGGCCGTGTTGTCGCGCGGTACACCTTTAGACATGCACGCCAAAGCATTTAAAGTGGGGGAGGCGGTCTCAACGCGTTTCGCCAAATGCTCTGTTTTGATACATGCGCAGAGCGACAATTGCTTTGATGTACAGGTACGCTGGAGTCACGCCGAATACCTGTGGCAGTTTATCGCGCAAGCCGCCTCGCAGTACGGCTGATTCCGCTGGGGTGTGATTCAGGCTTTTCAGAGCGTAGTCGCTAGGTGTTCTGGAAAAAAGACTGACCGGAGAGTGAAAGCCCTCATTTGTATTTGTGTGGGCATTGAATTCTCCGGCTAGTTCTTCTGAATTTATCGTTCTCACACTGTTCGGGGCCCGTCATCGAGCGCCAGAAAATTGTCTTTTGTCGGCGGCCTCTCGTGCGGTTGACCGCTTCTCTTCTATACTCTGGTCACGTGTTTCTGACACCACAGTTGAGCCAAATAGCGCCGTGGTGTAGCCGAGTGTTTTTGAGAGCCGACTATGAGTTATCTGCGATTCGCCGCTGCGGTTTCAGCGTTCTTTTTCTTCAACGGAGCCTCGCAGGCTATTACCCTTGAGGATTACGTTGACCCCAACAGCGCCTATGAAGATGCCTACGCTGTGGGTAGTTTTTCAATGGCCAATAAAAACTACAACACCAACGCTTTTGGTTCCCAGGAAGAGGCGGACGATGGGAAGGTTTTTCAGACCAGCTACGATTTGAGCATGAGCGCGACTTACCGCCGCGTGTTCAATAGTTTACCACTGGGTTGGACGTACCGCGCTGAATTAGTAGGTCAGATGAATCAAGCTTCGTTTCGCGATACGGGCGCTGACAAAGACAGTAGTTCATCTGAAAATGTCTTTGCTTATCTCGAGGGCAACTATGACCGCTATCTGGACAGCAACCCGAATGTGTTTTGGTTTGGCGGCGGCAACTTGCGTTATGACTCCAACTTTGATGACCCCAGTGCAGAGGTGCTTGGCGGGGTGGGCTATGGACGTGTCATCAACGCCACACCACTGGCCAAAGCCTTGCGGGTGATGGAAGACTTTCAGCGTTTTGGTCTTCTGACCGCTTATCCAAGCGATGTCGTGATGATGGAAATCGCTCAGATCATCAACAAGGAAGAAGAGTACGAGTCTAAATATGGTACCGACGATTATCGTCGGGTCTGGTATGAGGCGATTGAAACGGTCTTGATGGGCGGCGGCTTGATCAACGGTGACGGACTGGGTGCACTCGGTGTCATCAAATTGGACGATATTCTCGAGGAAGAGATTATCCGAGTGCGTGAGCACGGTTGGCGGGCTACCGCTGGTGTGAGCTACGTGATCCGAAGTCTCACGGGGGAGGAGGGCGACCCGGGCTTGAGCCTTGGTTTTCGCTACGCCAAACCTTACGGCTACAAAGGCCAGTTAATAGAGGATGTGAGCTTTGTTAGTCCGCTGGACGGGGACGGCGACACTACCTTGCAAAACGAGCTGACCTACACCTATGAAGTCTCCGATGTGGTCGATTGGCAAAATTCCTGGCGATTGACGTTAGTCAACTCAGACAACAGCGAAGATGTAACCAGCAACGCTTTCACTTCTGCTTTTATCTACGAAATCAGCAACGTACTCGAGTTTAATGTCACAATGAATCTCTTCGATGGTGACGATGCTGTTATCGACGATGTAGGCGTACGCGGCAA
>JBMYWE010000315.1:0-3644 GCA_049607125.1 Granulosicoccaceae bacterium
ACATCGCTTACGGTGAACAGCCAGGGTATGAAGGTGAAAAAATAAGTGACGAATGCGCCTACGTGGTGTGCGCTCCTCCCTACAAGGCATGGCTGGAAGAGTCATCCTATGCAGAACCTATAAACAAACTTGTGTTGGTGGGTAGCGAAGCCCTGTGGGACCAATGGCAGAAACTCAGTGCGCGAGCGCTCGATGGGCCGGGCACAATCAGCGATTCCTCCATTGTGTGCAAACGAGCAGCGATTGCAGGCCACGGCCTGTCAATCCAGAGGCACTCGCTCGTTCAACACGAACTCAACGATGGTCAACTGGTAAAACTCGACAATATAGCCCTAGAGATCAACGAAGGGTACTATTTGCTCAGACCGACAGGACGCGAGTTGTCTGAGGCTCAGCAAACCGTATGGGATTGGGCCTTGAACAATCTCTAGTCCATCGACTGGCAGGCATTTTGCCGCATTCATGCCGACCTCCGAGCAAGAGCACTGGAACAACTACGCAATGAAAGCCCACCCCCTGCGCGAGCAACTCATACAAGAGGTGCATGCACGCCCCTTTTACAACTTACAGGCGCCGCTGGCGCTTTGTCATATCGCCGTTTCCTGCACCGGCGACGACCGCGAAGCCATCGCCGCTCACATGCTGCACTTGGCGCCGCAATTGGGTTTGGATGCACAGCCAGCAAACACGGGATTTTTCTTTTGCCGCAACAACGAGTGGGCGCTTCGCTACGAGCCGCACACCGATTTTTTCACCGTTACTCTCTACCACCTTCAACAGCTCAAACCACCGAGCTTCCCACTCCAATGGTTGGAAAAGTTGCCTGGCCAGTTGCTGTGTGGCAACGAGCTGACTCTGCGCGGCCAGCAAACCGAGCACCCCGCCGACCGCGAGTATTTGGTGCAATCACTGGCCGAAGGTAAGGCGCGAATCCGCACAGATTTCCAACCCATGGGCAGCAGCCGATTTAACCGCTTTATTGTTCAGAGTCTGGGTATACAAGACGCACAGACTGGCCGATTGCTAAACCTTTTGTGCGAAATTGAAACCTACCGGCACGCGGCGCTTCTATCTCTGCCACTCGCGCGCGAATTGATGCCGCGTATCACTACGCACGATCAAGAGTTGGCACGCATTGTCGAGCGTACCGAGGCTGGTGAAGACGCGGGACAACTGCTGCAGGATCTGATGACACTGGCGTCATCGGTGGAATCACTGTCAGCCCAATCCGCCAATCGCTTTTCTGCCTCCGAAGCCTACTTCGGTTTGGTAGACCGCCGCATAGGCGAACTACGCGAGCAGCACGAACCAGGGTATTTAAATATCGGCGAGTTTATGGACCGACACCTTGCCCCCGCTCGCGCTACCTGCCTCGCCTGTGGGAGTCGCATCGATCAACTCTCGAGGCGTATTGCTCGGACCACAGAGCTCATCCGCTCACAGGTCAGTCTCAACCTTGAGAGCCAAAACCGCGACCTGTTAACTGCGATCAACAAGCGTACAAATCGCCAATTAAAACTGCAAGCCAAAGTCGAGGGGCTGACAGTCATCGTGGTCACCTACTACGCTTTCGATCTATTGGAGCGATCCCTTCGCAACTTACTTCCATCCGGAGACTGGCAGATTCTCTCTCTAAAGATATTGAGTGCTTTGGTGCCACTCATTGCATTGAGCCTGTATTTTTATATTCGAAAACTACTGCGTCAACTAGACGAAGACTGACTAGCTCCGCTCCACCGCTGACAAAGTGCTAGCGCAGCGCAATGTACAGTGGGCACATTGGCTGTCAATTGCCACAGTGATTGCCCACTGTCAGTGTACTTGGCTTCAAAAGGTGTCAAAGGTTCATCAGCCTGGAGCAACCCAGACGTAGAAGCTATGCCATAGCACCCGAGTGCAAGCTGAAATTCGTCAATATATAGTTTCCAATTGGATCGAATTTCTAGCTCTCCAGCCAAGGCTAACATATAGGGAAAGACTGGAGCCGCGTGCCAACGCCTGCCAAGGTGAGCAGACTTAGGCCATGGGTTTGGGTAGAGAATAAAATGTTTGGTCAGACGCCATTGAGATTGTTGGGCCAGTCGATAAAAGTCGTTTAAATCCGCTCTTAAAAGCAACAAGTTTGGGATGTTGTGTGCAGTGGCTCGCTGTAAACGGTGTTCTGACTTATCTACCGCTATAACAGAGTGGTCGGGGTAGCGCTCTGCGATGATACGACTGCTCTGACCAACGCCACAGCACGAGTCGAAAATCAGTGGAGCTCCTGCTCTTGCTTTTAACCAGCTCTGCGCCTTTTCAAAGGCTAAATGAGAGTGCTCTGCTACAGGCTTAGCAAACGAGTTACTTTGGTGTTTTTTGACGGCTTTGATCAAATTATCATGCGGTCCTCGCTGATTCGAGACCACAAATCTAGACGAGCTTTGCAATTGAGGAGCCTTGCGTCAGAAAATTAAACCCATAGTATGACAACTGCAGATACAAAATTCAGTAGATTTTACAAAGTAGCTGGATTCAAGGCCAGTTGACCACTAAAGGCGAGGAAGCAGAGTGCTTCCCCGCAGACAGACTGTCAGAAATCAGCTCTTAGCCAATGTGCTTGCGAGCCCATTCATCCGACACTGATTTGGCCGCATCGCGCCCACCCAGCCCAAATGCCAAGGCCGCAGCGACCGCTACTGATCCAAGCGTAAAACCGAAGGCCATATTGACGATATTATCAGCCAGACCCATCGATTTAAGGCCCATGGCTAAAACCAAGCCAAGTATGGCTACCCTTGCGATGTTGGCCAGGGCTTCGTTGCCCCCAAGGCTCAATTTGGCGTGAGCCAAGCTAGCCAAGAAGTTTCCAACCATCAAAATTATGCCACCAACCAGAATGCCTCCACCAAATTCAAGTAGCTTAGCCATGATTTCTGAGATAATAGAAATATCCAGTTTGTCTACCGCTGCTGTCAAGCCTGTCAACATGGCAAAAAACATCACTGAACCACAAATGAGATGGCTCAACTGAAAATTCTCACTAAAGACACCAGCCGCTCCCATTCGTTTTGGTAGTTCATCCACTTGCAGGCTTTCAAGCAGCCCGCGGAGTATCTGCACCATAAACTTGGCGACAAACCATGTCACTGTAACGATAATTGCCGCAGCAATAATGTTGGGAATTGCACCCATGAACTTCTCGATCATCGCAGTTGCAGGATCCGAAATCGCATCAATATCCAAAACACCTAGGGCCGCAACGATAATCGGCAATAGAATTGCCGCGTAGACGAAAGTTTTCCCCAACGCCGAGACACGCACATCATTGCTACCCGCGCGAACAGCAATCTGTTGATCAACCTTTGCTAGAGCTATACCGACAAAATCCGAAACTATACGGGCCAGCAATACGCCCACGTAGGCGACTATACCCGCTCCAACAATATTGGGGAGGTAGCCCACAAACTGAGTCGCCATTTTTTTAAGCGGCTCGAGGACATTGGTCATTCCCATTCGCTCAAGTACCGCAATTAGCACAAATAGTACGACCATGTAATACACAAGCATGGCAATCGGGGTTGCTAAATCGTTTACGCTTCCATCGTCATTTACTCGATGTAGAAACGAAAACTTTTTCAGACCGCGTCCCAATAGGCCTCGAACAA
>JBMYWE010000316.1:0-3632 GCA_049607125.1 Granulosicoccaceae bacterium
GCCTGTGCCAAAGTCGTCAAGGGAGCAATCGACCCCCGCTTCTTTTAGGCGTTGAATCAGTGCGACGGTTTGCTCAAAGTTTTGCACCAGAGTGCTCTCGGTGAGCTCGATGGCGAGCAGGCCGCGCGGCAGTTTGTACTTTTGGATTAGTTTGATCAGGCGATCGACAAAAGTCGCTTGAACTAGCTGGCGGGCGCTGACGTTAATCGCCAATTTTTTAAAGTGTGGGGGCAAGCCCAGGTCGCATATTTCAGCCAGTTGTTGGCAGGCCGTCTCTAGCACCCAGTCGCCAATTTTTTCAATAAGGTCTGTCTCTTCGGCAATGGGGACAAACACGCCGGGGGAGACAAATCCCCATTCGGGGCTGACCCATCGAAGTAGGGCTTCGGCTCCGATCAGTCGCTGGGATGAGCTGTATTGCGGTTGCCACCAAAGTGCGAGCTCGGCGTTTTTGGCCGCACTTTTGAGCGCTTGCTCCATGCGGATACGATTGTCTACTCGGTCTTGTATTTCTTTGCTGTACAGCGTGGCGCTGTCGCAGCTGTTAGTCACCGAGTCGGACTTGGCAATTTCGGCGTGCTTGATGACCTGCTCCGAGTCGCAACAAAACACGGGGTAGACCTCGAAACCGCTTCGAATCGACAAGAGCACGGGGTGCGAACGAACAACCAGCGGCTCAGCGACGCTTGATTGAATGCGGTTAGCCAATAGCTGGCTTGTCGCTTCGAGGTCGCTTGACTGTTGGGACCCTTGATCGAGCACGATCATAAAGACATTGCTGTCAATTTGGCAGACCAGGTCTCTTTCACGTGTTAGGTTGCATAGTATCTTGGCAAACCTTTGTTGTATTTTATCGCCTGTCTCGTAGCCTAGAGTATTGGTGATTCTGTGGTAGTTTTCTACTTCGATGCACAGTAACGATTTTTTAAGACTGTCTACACTGGGTTTCAGTTTTTCTTGCTCGATAGCTTGGGTCAGCCATTTCAGGTTGGGCAGGTCTGTCACCGAGTTGTGGAAAACCTGATGCTGAAGGTTTCGTTCGGCTTCCTTACGTGCTTGAATTTCTCTTACTAGTCCCTCGTGTGAGATAGAGGCGCGACAACTGTTGGCCAGTCGGTTAAAAATTGGACGCAGGGCTTTGCAGATAGTGGCGTCCAGGTTTGCGTGCGCCTGCAACACCAATACGCCGTGTTGCGGTATGGGAAAAGTGTGGAAGTGGCTCCCTTCTATTTTCTTGTCGTGTTGTTCTCTGCACAGGTCCGCATTGGAGAACTGTTCTAACAAATCATGCTGAGCCCAACCTGCCGCGTTACTCTGCTGCGGAATACTGAGATAATGGGCAGGTAGATCAAAGCCTGCTCTGACATAGTCCCTCGTTTCCGGCCATCCGTTTTTGCCGTTGTAGAGATAGACATGCGCCCCAATCAGCCCCAGCCGTTGAATACAGACCTTGATGAAAAACTCCAGCATTTCGCTGAGCTCGATCTGATTGCCAATTGCCATGCCCAGTTCGTGCTGGATGGAGATGATCTGCAGGGCGTTGAGTTGTTGTCTATTTTCTTTCAACTGGGCATATCCGCGTATTGCAGTCGGTATCGATCGCGTCTTAAAAAGACGCGAGGACCATGGACTTGTTCATGAGTTGGATAGGGCCACCGTGGTGATTGGCTATTTCGCCGAGAGTGAAGGCACCTGCCATGTGCGAGTTTGTGGGTAGTTTGTCCTCTATGTGGCTGAGCTCTTGTGCAACCTTGTCTCCGAGGTAAAGCTGTCGACTGATGCAGTCGAAGAGAATGGCTGTTCCACTCGGGTTTGTCTGCTCTTCGAAGGCTGCCGCAGCCGTGTCGTCAGCGGCTGAGATAAGCGATTGTGCGTCGGCGTGTAAGATGTACACAGTAGCGTTTTGAGGCACGTTACCGACGCAGGTAATTCGACCACTTTGGCAGACGATGGGGTCACGCACCAGTAGCTCACCGCTGAGTTCGGCAATGCCGAAGGGGTAGTTTTTGGCGATTTTAAAAAAATTAAGTTCGTTGAGGGTGTCGCCACTGATTTTGCAAATGGTGTCGCGGTAGAGCTCAAAGGCCGGTTGGTAATTGATGGATATGATGTCGTGACCATCGGCCTCGGTGATGACAAAGGGACCCTCGAGTACATGCCAGCCGTGCCCCGAGGCGGTGCTGATTGCGGCGGGCAGTCTGGCGACGATGGCCGCGTCTTGTATAAAGCCTTCGTTGCTAATAAGGCAGGGTTGGCGCACAAAGTCCAGCGACCCGGCGCCACCGCCAATAACCTGAAGGCCCGATCCCACTTGCTGATAGAGCCGATCTATGAAGTTCTCCATGCCGCCGCAGAGTGCGTCTGCAAGAACAATCAAATTTGTGGGCCAGGGGCCCTTTAGGTTGTCGGCTATGCGTTGTTTGTCTGCGTTTTGGCTGATGTTGTGGTAGATCGATGCAGGCAGCGCCTGATCGTAGCTGATCACGATAGCTCCGTTTTCGAAAAGCTTCGCGCCGGAAATAATACTGGGGAAAATGGCACCTACAACTTGGATCTCTAAAGATTGCAAAATAGGAGTAAGATCTGAAGCCTGGTATCCATTGCCCGCGCAGGCAAACACCAGCGCGCTTTTTTTTCCTTCGTCTTGCAGCTGGCGAAGTGTGCGCTCGAGTGCGTCAACCTGGGTGTCTTGTAGGAGCTTAAAGCATCCTTTGCCTAGCATGATTTTCCATCCGTGGTTTTAGGGGGCTCAACGAGTGCGCGTCAGGCACTACTGAATCACCAGGCTCGTGATATAAAACCCTCGCACATCGTCGTCAGCCCCCAAGTCTTTGAGAGTTTTGCGCATGGCTCGGGTGATATCACGACGCATCACTTCCTTTTGACGCGATGTTGAAAGATCTTCGGGCACCATATCGGCCAGCATCATCAAGATCGCGTGTCGAATGGCGGGCATATTTTTTTCGAGGGCTGTCTTGGTGTCGGGGTCGCCCACCAGCGTCTCAGCTGTCATGTTGAGAAAGCGAGCAGCGCCGAGATTGACCGTGAAATGAGGCACCATACTGACAAACAATGGGTCGCCACTGTTGCCGCCATCTTCTTCGCCCTCAGCGTACGAGGCACTGGCGAACAAGAGGCTGAACGCGAGCACGAGGCCGCGAGCGATGGACTTGCGCATGCTCTTTCCTTAAATAACGGGTTGTTATCGGCAGGTATCGGCTGGCGGGCAAGCAGCCTTAACACCTTGTAAGCCAAAGTGCTTTTTAGAGCAGGGGATTTGTTTGTTGCAGCGTTATTAGTTTACTGGGCAAGAGCCCGTACGCTGCGATTCGTCACGACTTAGGGCTTGAGGCCCAGACGGTTTTCGAGCAATTGCGCTATTTCGCGCCGCATGGCTTTGCTGTGGTGCTCGATAATGTTTTCAATGGCATCAGGCAAGTTGCCAGACTTGAGCTCAGCGGGGGTTTGGGTGGAAGGGCTGTCTGTTGGTTCGCCTTTGCGCTGCAGTTGAGGGGCGAGCATGTCGAGCTCTTCAAATATTTCTTTTTCCATCTCAGTGTCGCTTAATTGTGACAGTCTAGGATGGCTCAGGGTATGTCCGCCAAATTCAATGAAACCGCTGTCTCTCATCT
>JBMYWE010000317.1:0-3387 GCA_049607125.1 Granulosicoccaceae bacterium
CGCGGTTGTTCTTTTTATCTTCATGATCTCACTCTGCTTTGCAGATTGCCGTCCTGGCATTTGCAACCCGCTCAAAAGCTAAAACGGGTTGATTGACACTAGGGGACTAACCCCCAACTGCCGCTACTATCTTGATATCCCAGTCGTCCGGGATTTCGCTAAAGGATAAAATTTTCACGCCTTTGACCGCCGAGCGCAGCAGCCGCTGCATCAAGGGTCTGAGTTGGGGGTTGACCACCAACACACAGGGCTCGCCGTTGGCTTCTTGCTGCTCGCTGACGCTGCGCACTTGCTTGTACAGTTCGTCTGCGAGACCGGGCTCCAAGCCGATGCCTGGCGCGCCCTCTGTTCCATTTACTTTGAGCAACATCTGTTCCAGTGTAGGGGCCAATGTTGCGATGGGGAGTTCGGGTAAGTCACCGCCAATACGCTGCACAATCAGCCGCCCCAGAGACTCGCGAACCCTCGCCAACAAACTGGCAGGGTCTTTACTCACCGTTGCATGCTCGGCGACTGTCTCGGCAATGGTGCGCATGTCGCGAACGGGGATATCTTCGACGAGTAAGCTCTGCAGTACCTTGACCAAAGCACTCAGGGGAATCGTATCCGGGACAAGCCCCTCCACTAATCGAGGCGCATTTTCACCCAGCTTGTCGAGCAACCTTTGTACTTCATCGTGACCGAGTAATTGGTAGGCATTCTCTTTAAGTACTTTACTCAGATGCGTGGCCACTACCGTGCTGGCGTCCACCACGGTATAGCCCAACAGCTGTGCGCGCTCGCGCTGCTCATCATCTATCCAGACAGCTTCCAAACCGAAGGCAGGGTCTTCACCGGGTACACCTTCCAGCTCTCCGTATACTGTGCCGGGGTTGATTGCCAAATGTTTACTGGGGTGTATTTCGGCACTGCCCACAGACACGCCACAAACACTGACTCGGTATCCCATGGGGGCCAGGCTGAGATTATCGGCGATGTGCACCGGCTGCACCAAAAAGCCCAGCTCCTGCGAGAGCTTTTTACGCACGCCTTTTATACGGTTCATTAGCTGGCCGCCTTGCGCCACGTCTACCAGCGGTATTAACCCGTATCCCACCTCAACACTGATGACGTCCACCGATTTTACGTCGTCCCAAGAGAGCTCGGGTTGCTCAGCGGGCTTGCCATCCTCACCGGCCTCTCCCCCCTCTGCGCTATCAGCTTCAACCTTAGGCTTGTGATTGTCGCGATACCACATCCATGCGGCGGCCGAAGCGGCCAAAAAGGATAAGGTTAAGAAGGCGAAGTTGGGCATACCGGGAACAAGACCAACGGCGCCAATGATGGCTGCCGTCACCACCAAGGGGCGCGGATCTGAGAACAACTGACTGACCACCTGCTCGCCCATGTTCTCAGACTTGGAGACACGAGTGATAATGACCGCGCTTGCAGTAGACAAGACAAGCGACGGTATCTGCGCCACTAGCCCGTCACCAATGGTGAGAAGGACGTAGTTTTCAACCGCCTGGCTAAAGGCCAAGTCGTGCTGCAATATACCGATAAACAAACCACCGATAATATTGATAAACAAAATAATGATGCCCGCAATGGCATCGCCTCGAACAAACTTGCTCGAGCCATCCATCGAGCCATAGAACTCGGCTTCGGCCGCAACATCCGCACGGCGCTGACGCGCCTCACCCTGCTGAATTAAGCCAGCATTGAGGTCGGCGTCTATCGCCATTTGCTTACCTGGCAAGGCGTCCAAGGTAAAACGCGCGGAAACCTCTGATATCCGACCAGCACCCTTGGTAACCACCACAAAATTGATGATCACCAGAATACTAAAGACAACCAGACCCACGGCATAGTTACCGCCGATAACAAAGTTACCAAAGGACTCGATTACCTTGCCTGCCGAAGCCCCACCGGTGTGCCCTTCTAATAACACAAGACGAGTGGAAGCTATATTGAGCGCCAAACGCATCAAGGTAGCCACCAAAAGAATGGTAGGGAATGAGCCGAACTCCAACGGCCGCATGACGTAGATAACCACCAGCAAAATAATCAGCGAAAAGGCGATATTGAAGGTGAAGAACAAATCCAACGCAATGGCTGGCAGCGGCATGACCATCATCGCCATGATGGCAATAACAATGGCCGGGGCACCAATGCTGGAGCGCACATTGGCGCCCACTTTAGCCCAGTCTATAGAGGCTGCACCCTGTTTGAGTTGAGCGGCGTTCACTGATTATCTCCTTCGTATTGGCTCAGGAAGTCTTTGGGGACTTTGGGTCTAGGTGTGGGCGGTGGCGCCACGCCAGAAAGACGCGCCTGCCGCACTTGCTGTACAAACGCCAACACTTGGGCCACAGCCAAATACAACGGGCCCGGAATGGGGGCGTCGACTCGGGTGCTGTAGAACAGCGCTCGGGCCAAGGGTGGAACGCGCACAATAGGGACTCGGTGTTTTTTGGCCACCTCGCGAATGCGCAGCGCAAAGTCGTCTGTTCCCTTGGCCAACAATTGCGGCGCTTCCATGTTGTTCTGATCGTATTTCAAGGCCACAGCAAAGTGTGTCGGGTTGGTGATAATCACATCTGCCTTAGGGATATCTTCGATCATGCGTTGCTGAGAATATTGCACCTGCAACTGACGAATACGCTGTTTGACTTCGGGCTTACCGTTGGTTTCTTTGGATTCGTCACGCACCTCTTGCATTGACATCTTTTGCTTTTGAGTGAACTGCCACACTTGAAACGGTGCATCGATTGCGGCAATCACCAGCAGGCCACAACTCATTGCAACAAAAGAAATAAGAAGCACCGAACCCGCTTCCTGAATAGCAGCGAACAGTGGCAAGCCGCCTATTACCAGCAGCCTATCTTTGTAGAGCGAGATAAGCCCGACGGCGATAGCACCGACCAAAATCACCTTGAGAATGCCCTTGAGCAGTTCCATCAAGGAGTTGACAGAGAACATGCGCTTTATCCCGGACAGCGGGCTAACGCGCTCCCACTTAGGGGTAACCGAGTCCAGTGCAAACGACCAACCCCCGAGCACTAAGGGGCTGACCAAGGCAATGACCGTGAGCAGCACACACAACGGCGCAATAACCAGCAAAGCCTCGAGTGTCACTCGAATCAAGTGCGTTACTATGGCGTGATCTGCCAGCAGGTCTGCTCTCGCGACACTGAAACTGCCACGCAGCATGTCTTGTAGGTCGCTGGCCATATTGGCCCCTTGCAACCACAATCCAACCGCGCCAGCAATCATGATCGCCATGGTGTTGAAGTCCCTTGATCGGGGAACCTGGCCCTTGTCCTTGGACTCCTTTAACCGTTTCTCCGTGGGGTCTTCTGTTTTCTCTTGACTGTCGTCGCCACCGGCCATATCAGCCCCCTAGGA
>JBMYWE010000317.1:3397-3617 GCA_049607125.1 Granulosicoccaceae bacterium
ACTAAGGCAACAAATCCAGCGAAGATAGTCAGCGGGAATCCCACAGAAAAAATATTGAGCTGCGGTGCAGCCCTTGTCATAACGCCCAAGGCCACATAGATGAGCAACAAAGTTGCCACCACAGGAATCGATGCCAATACGGCCATGCCAAACATTTGGCTAGCCCAGGCCGCCACCACAAGCGCTCGCTGCGGATTGATATCGGGCAGACCGACAGGCA
>JBMYWE010000318.1:0-3604 GCA_049607125.1 Granulosicoccaceae bacterium
GGCGCAGTGCAACGTCGGCGTGCAAGCCCTGGTTGTAGTCCACTCGAATAGAGAAATCGGGAAAGTGCTTGCGCAGATACTCGAGTCTTTTCAAATCAAAGGCGTGATCTTTGAACCCCGTTTTCAACTTGATAATGCGCACCCCGTCATGCTGTAAGCGCGCCATTAGCTCTAGGTCTCGATTGAAATCAGGATCGGCAATAGAGCACGAGAGCGGAATGCGCTCACGGCACTGCCCGCCCAAAAGACCCCAAACTGGCAAGTCGGACAGCCGCCCTTGCAAATCAAGCAGCGCGGTATCAAGCGCCGCTTTGGCCTCAGTACAGTGGGCCACCGCTTTGGCTGCGTCTGCCATAATTGCCGATCGCTCGCCAACAGATCGACCGACAACCAGCGGGCGAAAATATCGATTTAGCGCCCAGTAACTGGCCTCAGCCGAGCCGGTAAACACCGACCAAGACGACGCCTCGCCAAAACCCTCGGTGCCGTCTTCGCTTTGCAAACGCAGAAATACCACGTCAACTACGTGCTCTACCGAGCCTATGCCGTGATCACGTCGCGCGTTGACCGGAAGCTGTGTATGCCAGACATCAAAGCCGACAATTTTTTGATCCACCGACATAAATATCCTTGTTAAATGCTGCCTATATCTCTGGGTTTTGCACGCCTTCCGCTCGTTTCGGGCTACCGCCCTGATCGTGTATCACGGCTACGTTTATCCGCTGACCAAGCATAAGAACGGCGCCCGGTAGCTGGTATCTCGAAGTTTTTCTCACCCCATCCAGCGACGCACGGGCGCGTTGCTTTCTTCCAGCGCCTGACAAACCACATCCACTAAGGTCGGCCCATCAAACGCGACAGCTTCAGCCAATACCTTTTGTAAGTCTTCCGGTCGCTCAACACGCCAGGTTTTAAGGCCATAGGCAGCGGCCACGGCCGCTTGGTCGGTGCGATTGAAGTCAACGTTGTAATAGCGCTGCTCTTTGTCGGCATACTGACTGGCCTTGATCCATCCAAAATTGGCATTGGAGAAAACCACAAAGGTGATCGGCGCTCCCACGCGACAAACAGTCTCTAGCTCGCCGCAGGTAAAACCAAATGAGCCGTCGCCCATCAGCGCCACTACTTTGCGATCTGGGCGGCCAAACCATGCCCCCAAAGCGGCCGAAAGAGAATAGCCCAATGCTCCGTGGGCACGGTTCGTAATAAAGTGCCGCCCCGCCTTGGGCAATTGATAATAGGCAGAGAAGTAAGGGCAACTGGTGCCAGGGTCCGACACCACAGTCGCATCTTCAGGCAAGGTGTTCATCAACGCGTCTATAACCCGCTCGGGCCGAATGGGCTGTCGGGTATCTTTTGCGTGCTGCTGAAAAATAGCGAACTTGCGCTGTTTGAGCTCAGCCACCGCCGCCGCACCACCAAAGCTATGCTCGCCCTGCCCGCGCCTATCGAGCTCCGCATTTACCTGTTGCAACGCCAAGCGCAGATCACCGACAACTCCTACCTCCACTCGGTAGTTGGCACCGATCACCATGGGATCGGCGTCAAAGTGTAGAACGCGCGTACTGGCCGACGGGGCCTCCCAGCGACTGGTCGTGGTAGAACCAGCCCGCGCGCCCATAAACACCACTAGATCCGCAGATTGCATCAGTTCCCAGGTTTGATCTGTGCCACCGTTACTGCCGACGACTCCCACGCAATTTGGGTGTGTCTCGGCCAGCGATCCTTGCCCAGAGATCGAGGTAGCAACGGGAATATCCAGCCGTTCGGCCAAGCGTTCGAGCTCGCCCATAGCGCCAGATATCACAACCCCGCCGCCACAGACAATCAACGGGTGATTGGCAGACAAGAGCGCATCGACGGCAGCCTCAGCCGCGCCAGGTTCTGGAGCCTGAGGATAAGCAGGGTAAGTCGCCAGTTTGGAGTCCGCCCAGATATCGCTGGCTTCCACGGCGTCATATTGGATGTCGTAGGGAAGCCCTAAATGCGCAGCGCCTGGGCGGCCGGTGGTCATAGCCCTAAACGCGGCGCGCACCATTCGCGGAATATGGTCGGCGCGCTTAATCACCGTGTTCCACTTAGTCAGCGGGCGCATCAAGGCTTCTTGATCCACCTCGGTCAAAGGATACTTGCCATAGGAGCCCACCGAGATGTCGGTCGTGATGCCGAGCACCGCATAAGAACTCTCGGAAGCTTCAATCAAGCCAGGCAAAATATACGTAGCTCCGCCTCCGGAGGGGCCTTCACAAACCCCCACCCGACCGGTAACTCTCGAGTAGGCATCGGCCATATAGGTAGCACAGCGTTCATCGCGGGTGAGGATATGCGTCATTTTGTGGTCAAGCCGATGCATGGCGTCGTAGAACGGCAGTGTGGTGTCACCACACAGGCCAAATATATGCTGAACACCGTGTGCTTCTAGCATACGCACCATTGCTTCGGCGCCATTGAGCTGATCAGTCAAAACTTCGTCCCCTGAATCCGACGGCTGTGCGCTTGAATCGCCAAGCCACTGAGAAAGACCACAACAACATCTGTATACAGTACAGAATACAGATCAGATAACAAGCGATATTTGCGCAACAATACTCGCGTTCAGCGACGAAGAGTCCATCACGGAAACCCGCCGATCGAAGTCAATAGCACGGCAACTAACGCAGCTCGCGGGCCACTCGTTCTGATTCCATGGCAAAGTCGAAGTCTCTCTCGCTGATACCTTTGACATCAAAACTCGTCAGTCGTATATCCACCTGACGGTAGCAATTGCGCCAATCGGGATGGTGATCAACCTCTTCCGCATAGCCTGCCAAGTTGCTCATAAAAGCAAACGCCTGACTAAAACTCTCGAAAGTGAATCGCCGACATAAAGCCCCTTCTGACAACGACCAAGGTTGCGAGCAATATGCGTTTAACTGTGCCAGAGCTTGTTGGATTTGAGCCTCATCAAGTGCGCCCATAGGTGCTTCCCTCATCGTGTAAGTTCCGACCATCATAGAAGCAAGCCTGATAACATGCTCGCTTCTGTGCACTGAACGGACGCTCCCACTTGCCACACTCTCGCCGCGCGCCTGACGCCACTGCTTACGCCACCATGATTGTGCTGTGCGTCATCTGGGGCTCGCAGCAAGTCGTAATCAAGCTGATGGCCCCTTATATGGCACCGGTGGCCCAAATCGCTTTTCGTTCGCTAATAGTCTGCACCTTGCTGGGCGCTTATTTGGTATTTGCACGCAATAGCGGCGGATTACCACGAAGCACTTGGTTGCCCGGCTGTGGCGTCGGGGTGCTGTTTGCCACCGAGTTTATTTGCATTGCTGAAGGGTTACGCCTAACCAGCGCTTCACATATGGTGGTCTTTCTCTACACCGCACCACTGTTTACAACTATCGGCTTGCACTTTTTAGTGGCCCAAGAGCGCATGAGCCGCCTACAGTGGGCGGGCTTAGTCACTGCCATAATTGGCATCGCTGTGGCGTTTCTGGGGCCGGGATCGGCATCTGATGGCAGTAGCTTGCTGGGTGACCTTGTCGCTCTAATGGCGGGGGCAGCCTGGGGCGTAACCACAGTTGTCATACGCCACAGCTCGCTCAACACTCTGAGTGCG
>JBMYWE010000319.1:0-3603 GCA_049607125.1 Granulosicoccaceae bacterium
CTCTAGTTTTACTCGGCCATTTTTCCAATACATTGCCATGGGCACCAGAGTAAAACCTTTGCGCTCTACCGCGCCGATCAAACGATTGAGCTCGCGGCGGTGAAGCAGCAATTTGCGCATGCGCATGGGGTCGGTCTGAACATGGGTGGAGGCCGATAGCAAAGGTGAGATATGGCAGGCAACCAAGTAGGCCTCGGCATTGCGAATAAAGACATAGGAGTCGTTCAGTTGAACTTTACCCGCCCGCAAGCTCTTGACTTCCCAACCCATCAAAGACATACCCGCTTCGAAGCGCTCGTCTATTTGGTAGTCAAATTTCGCCTTGCGATTGAGAGCAATCGTGCTGCCGCCATCAGCCGGCTTTTTTTTCTTCGTTTTGGCCATCCCGCCAGTATATCAGCAAGTTGCTCCTATGGCCTTTCTCATCATGGCTTGAGTAGCGCTGAAGCGAATCTATTTCTCCGGCAGTGTTTAAGGCCTATGGGCTCGGGTGCAAATAGGCGCCAACTGAGATTGGGGTGAGATTTGGGCGACTGGATGCGACTTCTCAGATGACAGCTCAAATAGGTGGCCGCTACGCTCTACTCGTCACTCGCTTATCTGCACTCTGTCGGCACATGATTAAGGCGATTGCCTGGGGTAGAATAGGGTGGAGTCACTTGATCAAAGCCCGAATCGATGCCAACTATTCAGCGCTCCGCCGTGGTCACCTACACGCCACAGCAGATGTATGAACTCGTCCACGATGTCGAGCGATACCCCGAGTTTTTACCTTGGTGCCAGTCAACCCAAGTGCACAGCCGAGACACCACTGAGCAGGTGGCATCAATCTCTATGTCTAAGGGGCCTCTCAGGCAAACATTCACCACCCGCAACCCACTGATTCCCGGAGAGCAGTTAGAGGTGTTTTTAGTCAAGGGCCCCTTCAAAACCTTGCAGGGCCGCTGGCGCTTTGAGCCCACGGGAGAATCGGGTTGTCGCGTGTCGCTGGCACTGGAGTTTGAGTTTAGCAACCGCCTTTTGGCCGCTACAGTCGGACCGGTGTTTGCTCAGATAGCACGCTCGATGATGGACGCCTTTGTCAAACGCGCCCGCAGCTTGTATGGACCTATCAGGTGAGGGTCGAGGTCGCCTACGCGACACCGCAGCAGCAACGCATTGTCGAGCTGGACGTAGTGGCCGGTTGCACCGCTAGGCAAGCAGCGTTGCAGTCCGCCTTGGATCAACACTTCGAAAGCTTGTCGCTGGCGGACAATCCGCTGGGTATCTTTGGCAAGCGAGCCAGCGACGATCAGGTGTTACAAGAAGGGGATCGAGTGGAACTCTATCGCCCGCTGCTAATAGACCCTAAAGAGGCGCGCCGACTGCGTGCCGAGAAAAAACCTTAGTACAATCTGCTGGTTTTCTTCCCAAAAAAAAGCAGGGCTTCGTCGCCGAGTCCATTGGGCGAGGCTGCTACAAACGTTGAAACAGTGCGTTTCAGCCAGCGCCTCAACCTAAGCTTAAAAGCCTCAAATCGCGCAGACCGAGTTCTAGTCGAAATCTGATTCTACGTTTCGATGGTATTCGGTGAGAGATTCGGTGTTGTTGTAGTCGTCGTTGATGTCCACAACCAAACCATTTTTAAACTCCACCAACAAAAGCTGTGGCTCGCCGGGTTCAACCAGTTTGCCCGCGCTGAAGCTGTAGAGCCACTCGTTGTCGCTGGCCAAGTTGGCGATTACGGGGTTGCCGAGTAAGTAGCGCACCTGCTCGGAGTTCATACCAAGTTGCAGGCGCTCTATATCGCTGCGTTCTATCATGTTTCCCTGTTGCATGGCGTGGCGATGGGCTTTGGGCAAAAAACCGTTGGCGCACCCGGCAAGTGCACTGGAAAGGCCGAGTAGAATCAAGAGTATTTTCGGGTTCATGCAATCAGTGGTCTCTAGGAAATAGGGCGAGTGCTCGTGCTGCCACGAGCGCTAGCTACAAGCGAGCATCTCACGTGCGTGAGAGCGAACCTTGGTAGTCACTTTGACGCCGCCGAGCATACGCGCAATTTCTTCGATGCGCTCATTTTTATCGAGCAATCGCGGCTCTGTCTGAGTGTAGTTGTTGTCGCTGACTTTGCGTACTGCCACATGCTGATGAGCTTGGCTGGCCACTTGGGGTAAATGTGTGACACACATAACTTGGCAGCGTTCCCCTAAGTCTCGCAACTGACCGCCTACTATTTCCGCTACGCCGCCACCGACGCCGGAATCAACTTCGTCGAAGATCATAGAGGGTACTGGTGCATAGTGCGAAGCTATCATCTGGATCGCGAGACTGATACGTGAGAGCTCGCCACCCGAGGCTACCCGCGCGAGCGGTCTAGGGCTCTGACCTGGATTGGCGCTGACTAATAGCTCTATGCGGTCGATGCCCGCCGAGCTTGCACGCTCAGGGTCGTCGCTGAGCTCCACCACAAACTTGCCCCCGCCCATACCCAGCGCGCTCATGGTTTTGGTGACGCGATCGGAGAGTTTTTTGGCCGCTTTGGCCCGGGCTGCGCTGATTTTGTGCGCTTGGCGCAGGTAGTCTGAGCGCAGTTTAGAGGCTTGTTGCTGCAGCTCTTCGGTACTCGAGTCGGAGCTTTGTAGCTCGTTGAGTTCTGCTTGAATGCTCTCGCGTAGGGCGGGTAATTCATGCGACTCACAGCGGTGTTTGCGTGAGAGGCGTTGAAGTGTGTCGAGTTGTTCTTCTACCCAAGAGAGCCTAGCTGGGTCTAGCTCTACGTGGCTGGCGTAGTCGCGCAGTGTTGTTGCCGCCTCGTCGAGGTTGATCAAGGCTTCGTTAAAGAGTTCAGCAACAGCACTTGCCCGCTCGTCGGTTGCAGCCAGTGACTCGGCGGCGCGTACCGCGACACTGAGGTTTTGATGCGCTGAGTGTTCGGCCTCGTAGGAGCACTGCAGCGCCTCGCCCGCCAGTGAGAGCAATCGCTCAGCATTGCCCAAACGCACGTGCTCTGCCTGTAGTGCTTGGATTTCCTCGGAAGAGATAGGCAATTGCTCTAGCTCTTGTAGCTGAAAGCTGAGTAGGTCGATGCGCTGCGCGCGTGAGTCGCAGTGGTGTAGTACTTGCGATAAGCGATCTGAGGTTTCACGCCATTGCCGATAACAATTGGCCAGGCGTTTGAGCGCGGCATCGTGATTGGCGCAGGCGTCGACGATACGCCGCTGTACGTGGTGATCGGTGAGGCGCTGGTGCTCGTGTTGTCCGAGTATTTGCACCAGTTTGGCCCCCAGCTCGCGCAGGCTGGCCGCAGTGGTGGCGCGACCGTTGATATAGGCGCGTGAGCGGCCATCCACACCGACTACCCGGCGCAGTACGCAGGTGTCTTCGTCGTCGAGGTCGTGGGATTGCAGCCAAGCTAGGGCACCGGTATTACGACGCAAATCAAAGCTGGCAGCGATGTCTGTGCGTTTGGCGCCCTCGCGCACACTGTTTGAGTCAGCGCGGCCGCCCAACACGAGCGCGATGGCGTCCAGTAAGATGGATTTTCCGGCGCCAGTCTCGCCAGTCAGGGCAGTCATGCCCGGTTGCCAGTCGAGGGCGACGTGTTCGATGATAGCAAAGTCGCGG
>JBMYWE010000320.1:0-3249 GCA_049607125.1 Granulosicoccaceae bacterium
AGGCCGTTGATGACTTTCACCAGCATCGGACCCAGCTGGGTGTTTAGGGCTTCGCCTTTTTGCGTGAAGTTGTAGGCTAGCCATTCGCCTTTGTCAGTCTTGAGTCGCCCGAGGGCGTCGAAATCTACGCCGCAGGACTTGGCGAAACCATGCGCTGCTTTACTCGGATTGCCCTCGCCATCGAAAGCGGCTTGAATAGCGGGGCCGCGCTTTTCAATTTCACGGTCGGCCTGTTGGCCCTGCACATTTTGTATCAGCACGGCTAAGCGACGAGGCGTCGCGTAGGTTTTGATGTCACCTGGGTCAAAGCCCGCGTCGCTAAGTTGGCAATGAAGTTGTTTAGACAGAGCCTCAGCCATGGGCTGTATGGAGGCGGCTGGCAGTTCTTCGCAGCCCAGTTCGATAAGCAGTGCGGCGCGATCAGTCATGGCTGGCCTCCTCTGAATTGTTACGCAACAAGGGGTGGCCCAGTCGCTCGCGACTCTCAGCGTAGGCGACGGCCACCGCACGGGCGAGGGTGCGCACGCGCAAGATAAAACGCTGGCGCTCGGTCACGGAGATGGCGCGGCGCGCATCGAGTAGGTTAAAGCTGTGGGAGGCGCGCAGTACTTGCTCATAGGCGGGCAGGGGCAGTTGAGTCTCACAGAGTTTTTGGCATTCGCTCTCGCACACATCGAAGGTATGGAATAGCTCCTCAGTGTTGGCGTGCTCGAAATTGTAGGCTGATTGCTCTACTTCGTTTTGGTGAAACACGTCGCCATAGGTAACGGGCCCTGCTGGCGTGTGTGCCCAGACTAGATCGTAGATACTCTCCACGCCCTGAATGTACATGGCTAGGCGTTCGATGCCGTAGGCTAGCTCGCCGAGCACGGGCTTACATTCAAGGCCGCCGCACTGCTGGAAGTAGGTGTATTGGGTTACTTCCATGCCGTTCAGCCAGACTTCCCAGCCCAAGCCCCAGGCCCCCAGTGTGGGTGATTCCCAGTTGTCTTCGACAAAGCGGATATCGTGCACCAGTGGATCGAAACCAAGCACTTTGAGTGAGCCTAAGTAGAGCTCCTGCATGTTCGCTGGGGAGGGTTTCATTGCCACCTGAAATTGATAGTAGTGCTGCAGGCGGTTGGGGTTCTCGCCGTAGCGGCCATCGGTGGGGCGGCGTGAAGCCTGGGTATGGCAGGCATACCACGGTTCGGGGCCGATAGCGTGCAAGAAGGTGGAGGTATGGAATGTACCTGCTCCCACCTCCATGTCGTAGGGCTGCTGTACAATACAGCCTTGCTCGCTCCAATAGGCCTGAAGGGTGGCGATCATGCCCTGGAATGTTTTGATATCAAAGGTTGTTGTCGAGGCTGACACGGTTGTTGGTTCCACGTTTTTGATAGCCCGCTGGGACTTTGCAGAAAAAGGGGGCATTATACGCGTGATTAAGTTCTCCCGACCTCTTAATTGTTTGCGCGCTAGGTCGCTGTTGGTGTTTGGGCTTTGAACCAAAGCGGGCCACAGGGCCGTGGTCGCACTTATTTGGTGCATATGGGTGCGATATTGCATCAAAAAGGGGCGATCCTTGAAGGGTCTAAATATTTAACTAATTGATAAATAAAGATATTATCTTTATTTTTTACGCTGGCACGCTTGCTGCTGTAGCAGCCTATGTGCAATTCATGTCGAATCACAACGAACAATTATTCGGAGGTTTTACCCAGACATGGCTGAAAACGCAAAAGAGGTCCTAGACCTAATCAAAGAAAACGACGTGCAGTTCATCGACCTGCGCTTCACTGACACGCGCGGTAAAGAGCAGCACGTCAGCGTGCCCGCAGGCATGGTCGACGAAGACCTGTTCGAAGACGGTCAGATGTTCGACGGTTCTTCAGTCGCTGGCTGGAAAGGCATCGCCGCTTCCGACATGATCATGAAGCCCGATCCTGCAACCGCAGTGATGGATCCCTTCACCGAAGAATCCACCATGAATATCCGTTGCGACATCATCGAGCCAGACACCATGCTCGGTTACGATCGCGATCCCCGCTCTGTAGCCAAGCGTGCTGAAGCCTACCTGCAGTCTACCGGCATCGCCGACACGGCTTTCTTCGGTCCTGAGCCAGAGTTCTTCGTTTTCGATGACGTGCGTTGGGGCACCGAGATCGGCAGCACTTTCGCTCAGCTGGATTCAGTCGAGCTGTGCAGCAACAGCGCCAAAGCCTACGATGCTGGCAACATGGGTCATCGTCCGGGTATCAAAGGCGGTTACTTCCCCGTGGCGCCGGTTGATTCTCTGAACGATATGCGTGCCACGATGTGCCAAGTGATGGAGCAGATGGGCGTGACCGTCGAAGTGCACCACCACGAAGTGGCCACTGGCGGTCAGTGTGAGATCGGTACTCGATTTGACACCATGATCAAGCGCGCTGACCAAAACCAAATCATGAAGTACGTCATCCACAACGTGGCGCACCAGTACGGCAAGACCGCCACTTTCATGCCCAAGCCCCTGGTTGGTGACAACGGCAGCGGCATGCACGTGCACCAGTCTTTGGCCAAAGATGGCAACAATATCTTCGCTGGCGACCTCTACGGTGGTCTGTCGCAGGAAGCTCTGTGGTACATCGGTGGTATTATCAAGCACGCCAAGGCGATCAACGCTTTTGCCAACGCTTCAATCAACAGCTACAAGCGTCTGGTTCCAGGTTTTGAAGCACCGGTTATGCTCGCTTACTCCGCTCGCAACCGTTCGGCCTCTATCCGTATACCTTACGTCGCCAACCCACGCGGTCGTCGTATCGAAGTACGCTTCCCCGATCCTACCGCCAACCCCTACCTCTGCTTCACTGCCCTGATGATGGCGGGACTCGACGGCATCCAGAACCAGATCAACCCCGGTGATGCGATGGATAAAGACTTGTACGATTTGCCAGCTGAAGAGGCTAATGCAATCCCACAGGTTTGTCGCAACCTGCAAGAAGCTCTGGAAGCACTCGATGCGGACCGCAGTTTCTTGACTGCTGGTGGTGTCATGAGCGACGACATGATCGATGGCTACATTGCCTTGAAGATGGAAGAAGTCACTGATATGAGCCTGCAGGTTCATCCAAAAGAGTACGAATACTACTACAGCTGCTAATTAGCGCTGAAATGCCCTCAATCTGAGGGCATTTATTACTCTATGGCAAAGGACGCCCGCGTAAGCGGGCGTTTTTTTTGCTTTCTGTAAGGCATACTCTGGTCGTGCGGGCGCGCGACAACCTCCGA
>JBMYWE010000320.1:3259-3602 GCA_049607125.1 Granulosicoccaceae bacterium
GTGGCGCTGACGTTTATTCTAGCAGCTACGGCAGTGCAAGCAGCGGGTATTTACAGCTATAAAGCCGAAGATGGCAGTATTGTCTTCACCGACGAGCCCACCAAAGGGGCGAAGCAAGTGAAGGTTGAAGAGCCGATGACTGTTCCTGCTGTCAGGCCCAAGACAGAGAATCACTATCAGCCTGAAAACAAACCGTTGTGGCCAGAGCCTAAAGCTGAGAGCTTTCCTTCAGGCGGTGCTGAAGTACCGGCTTACGATGATTCCTCCAACACCAGTTGGAGCAGTGAATCTCAGGGTATTACTTCTAGCAAGCCAAAGAAGCGAACCAAGCCGGCCAAAAAAG
>JBMYWE010000321.1:0-3600 GCA_049607125.1 Granulosicoccaceae bacterium
CTTCACCGTAGGCGTAAGCGCGAGCTTCGCCTTCGATGGCAAAGCCGAAGCGATGATAGAGTTTGATGGCTGATCGATTGGAGGTAAATACCCCTAGCTCGAGTCGTGCGATGTTCATCCACTCGTCGGCCAGCGCCATGGCTGCGTCCAGTAGTTGCGTACCGATACCCTGATTATGGTAAGCCGGATTGACTGCGACAGCTAAAGAGGCTACGTGTTTTCGACGCATATTAGTCTCCGCCGCCAGCGTAATACTACCTTGAGCAGCGCCTTTGTGGTCTGCAACTAGGGTGATGTTGTTCGCGTCACAGAGTAGGCGTTTTTGCCACTGTTCTTCCGTGGCATAAGGGAGCTGAGAGATATTGCGTACCACGCAGGGGTGGTTGAATATATCGCAGAGGCTAGCGACGTCGCTCTGCCTAATGGGCCGTATCAGCACTTGCATTGAGGGGTTCCCACGCAATCAAATGGTTGTCAAAGGGGCCGCTTTTGATCGATCAGCCTTGGCTGAGGTGTAGGTAATAGCAGTGCACTAATTGCTGGGCCGTTCCCTGCTCATCAAATACGAATAAGCACGGTGAAATTAAATTTTAGGTTAAGATTTTCATCTGTGGGATAAATAGTTAGAACATATCTCGATTGAGCTTATATCCAGAAGTTATTAAGCTCATTCGTGAGTGTTCGATGATTGTCGATATGTTGAACATGCCAAAGCCTTGGCATTAAGTCGCGATAAAATGCTTGCTTAAACCGACGATCGGCGAGTACAACAATGCCCTTGTCGTTCTCGCTTCGAATAACGCGCCCAGCGGCTTGTAACACGCGAGTCATGCCCGGGTATTTGAAGGCGTAGTCAAAGCCATCCAGGCCCTGTTGCTCGTAGTCGTTTTGAATGAGCTTTTGTTCTGTGCTCACGGCTGCTAATCCCGTGCCCACGATGATCGCGCCCAACAGACTATCGCCAACAAAGTCCACTCCCTCACTGTAGACGCCTCCGAGTATGGCAAAGCCAAGCAATCTACCGGCTTGTGCAAACTGCTGCCTGAAGGCCTCGCGCTCTTCGGGGTCAGATGTTCGACCTTGTGCGACAACGGGAATGTCGCCGTGTGCAAGTGTGAAGCTAGCTAGGGTTTTGTCCAGGTAGGCGTATGAAGGAAAAAACACCAAATAATTGCCAGGGTTGGCTCGGTACACTTGCTCAATGATGCTTATGAGTGTGGGTGTGGAGTGCTCGCGCGCGGCAAATCGCGTATCAATATCCCCGCACAAAAAGCAGCCCAACTGTGATGGTTTGAACGGAGACGGCAATTGTTGGTGCAGGCACTCTTGTGGTAGGCCTAGGTCTGTTTGGTAAACCCGAGAAGGGCTGAGCGTGGCCGAGAAGCAAACGACTGAGTGGAAATTTTTAAAACTGGCTTGCAGCTTGTCAGTCGCGTTTAAGCATGCCAAACGTACCCGTCGGTCCTTGTCGTGTTGAGAGCATAAAGCGCGATGATGCTCTCCAAACAGTTCGTCAATTACGGAGTAGCGATACAGCGACTTAAACCACTCACCGAGTTCAGGCGACAGCGGCTTGCCGTCCAACGCTTCGTTAAATGCGCTTAGACTCTTTGTCACGGCTCGGCTTAGTGCCACAGGCGGGAGTTGCTCAGCCACTGTCGATTCAGCGTCCTCGGTGGCTTTTTTTATTGCCCGTCCAACGGATGCAAAAGATTTGGCTAGGGCTGGCTGGGGTTTGGCGACTTTCTGTGCGGCCAGACTCGCGACTCGGCTGAGGTCGGCGGAATACATGCTTCGCGCTCGATCTACCAGATTATGCGCTTCGTCAATTAGCAAGCTGATGTCTTTGCTGTTTTCCACCACTTGCGTCAGTCGAACCAGCGGGTCAAATACATAGTTGTAATCACAGATCACCACGTCCATCCACTGGATAAGCTGCAGCGACAACTCAAAGGGGCATAGTTGGTACTTAAATGCCGCCGCGTCGAGCGCGGCTGTGTCGATATGCCTAAGTTGTATCAGCTCTTCGCGAGCTTCAGGTAGTCGATCAAAAAAGCCGAGAGTTAGTGGACAGTGGCCTTCCTCCGTGCGCTCGCAGCTGCCGTTGCTACAGTGACAAAGTTGTTGCTTGGCACTCAGTTGCACTGAGCAGATTTGCAGGCCTGATTTTCGCAGTTGGTTTATTGCTTGATCGGCTGCTTGGCGACCTGAATTTTTAGCGGTTAAGTAAAAGATACGCTTGCTATGCCCTTCGCCGTAGGCTTTGATAGCCGGAAAAAGGGTACTGATAGTTTTACCAATGCCGGTGGGGGCCTCGCTGATCAAACGACCCCGGTCGCGAATACAGCGGTAGACGGCGGTGGACATATTGCGCTGGCTGGGGCGAAACGCGTCGAAGGGAAACTCCAGTTTGGCCGCCGAGGCCAGGGCTTTTTGTCTGTGATTTTGCACTAGCGCATGCAGTTGCAAATAGCGCTGCAAGGCCTGTTCGCAAAAGTCTGCTAATTCTGCGCGTTGGAGTTCTCGGCTCTCTTCAGTGAGTTTGTCTTGATTGATTTCTATCCAATGCAGGCTGAGCCTAATATCGGAGAGTTTGGGGTGCTTGAGTAGGTGGCAGTAGCCGTAAAAGTACAGCTGCGCCCAGTGCTGATCATGGCTACTTTGTGGCAATTTATGGGGTGGCGCAAGGCAGGATTTTATCTCTATGAGGTGCGGCGGGGTGCTGCTTTGGTCCAACAAATCGACACGACCACCCAGACAAATGTCCCAGCCGTCAAAGCCGAAGTTTGCCTCTATTTTTACTTCAGCTTGTTGCTGCTCTGGGCGATTTTCTTGCAGTTTCTTGTGCGCTCTCTGCCCTTGTAGGGCGGTTGGTCCCGCGGGTCCGGTGTTGATTAGATCTCCCGAAGCACAGGCCAGTCGCACCAACTCGGTGATAGATAGCTTGACCGTTTTAGTCATTGTCTATCCAGCTGACCTGTGCAACCCAGTGTGGAATCTGGTGGCGCTCGAAGAAAGCCATCCAGCGTTTCTGGTTGTCTTGTAGCCGATCACCCGGACCCTTGACCTCTACCAGTTCGTAGCCCCCGGTCGACGGGAAGTGGATTAAATCTGGCAGGCCATTTCTATGGTTGCGCAAATCACTCAGCAGCCTTTGGAATATCACCTGCCAATGTGCTACTGCTATCCGGTCTAGTGACTTTTGCAGTAGTTGCTCATCGATGGCGTTCCAATAGACCAATGGATTGGCAACACCCCGTTTTAGCTCAAGTCGTTTTAGTAAACGCTCTAGAAACGCTTTTTGATCGTCAATCTGAAGGCTGAGCTCTGCTTGAATTAACTCGGCCCGTTGTTGGTGAAAGCTTGGTTGGTAGAAATCGTGTGGGCGATGTTGGAAGGGATGGCTAAAGGCACCTTTGATTGGTGTGAAGATAGCGGGCCAGATGGCCAGCCCCAATACACTGCTGAACAAAGTGTTCTCGACGTAAAAACAGTCTCCGTCTTTCTCTAAATGCGCCGCTGTGTCCAGTTCTACCGAATCAGTCCTGCGCAATTGGATCCCTTTGCTCGGTGGTTTGTGAGATTTTATAACAGGCCAGT
>JBMYWE010000322.1:0-3587 GCA_049607125.1 Granulosicoccaceae bacterium
GAAACGAGCGTTTGATCCAGATCGCGAAGTATCTGACGTTCGTTAGCTGGCTCCGCCAGCTGAGGATGAGCGATATAGAAGGCGCGAATAGCAACCACAGTAACCTCATTGACCTCACCGCTCATGAGGCCGTTAAACAACCCCAACTTAAATAAGCGCCATTGGATGTCTTTGACCATTTGCTGCGCGGTGGCTGTTTGCTCTGATTGGTTTTCTAAAAACCTCAGTGGACTGGGCACTGAACGCACGAGGGCTAGATCTTCGGGTAGGGGTATCGGCAAATCTAGTGCTGAGACCTCGACAACACCGGAGCGCTCAGCGCTTTCCTCCAAGTCGAGCGCTGCGTTCAATCGCGGCAACTCCAGATCTTGCTCTGCCAGTTTATCAACACTCTGTGAAGACAAAACATCGGCTTGCTCCAGATCCGTGCTTGGTAGTTTTACACCCGCAGACAACGCCGGTGTATCAAGCGAGGTCGGCTCTGCGACAACAGGCTCCACAAAGGGCTGCACGAAGGTCGCTTCTGGTGTCACTGGCTGGGCTTGCTCATAAGCCACCACAATGCCCGCACCCAGAGCCATTGATACCAAGGTATGCAGTAGCCCCGCCCAAGAAAAAAGCCTGTTCGGCTGTACTTGCTCACTAGCAGAAACAGGCGTTTGAGCAGGCAGAGACATTTGCAGGTGCCCGATCCGAGGGGGCTCAGGCGCATTTTGCTCAAAGTCGGCAAATTCGTCCCGTACCTTTTCTGGCAATGGCTCAGGACTCGACACCAACGGCTCGACAGGTTGCTCAATCTGTATAAGCAACAGTTCATCGGCCGTATCTAGCTGATCAATACGCTCCAGCTCTTCCGAATCCAGCATCTCAGTCGTATTTTCGTGCGCAACGAAGGCCGTCTCATCCTGAGTCAAAATGATGGTTGAATCGAGCGTTTCGTCCAGATTGCCGGTAGATCCAGTCTGTGCATCATCGACTCTTGGGCGAGCACTGACGCCCGTGGGCGCGTCCATCACCGTGGAATCCAAAGCCGCCTCAAGCGCTGCGTACTCAGCCTGTACCGGTTGGGATAAGTCGCGGAATGCTAATTTTCCCTCTCTTTCGTCCATGCCATTGTCCTGACTAAAACTGCCGCCCCAAAATTCATAACGATGGGCGACTAAGGCGTTTGTATCAAAAATTTTACAGCAATTGCTTATTAACAGCACTGCATATTGCATTGCAATATTGTATTTGCACGTACATGTTTTTTATTGCGCCAGTAACAACAACATATTTTGACCCTGCCTAAACTAGAAACTGACGACAAAAAGCCATGCCACAGTGTTTTCAGCTTCGACTACTTTGACGCCTCGATATAACATTCACGGGCAGGCAAGCAGGCGAAATGCACTGTTATTGCTACGAACGTCCGACAGGTGATCCGGCTTCGTCAATTGACAGCCGTACCCTGCGCCACTGCATCAGGGGAGTAAAACTTGAAATCAACCAGCAAAGCAACGCTGATCAACGCAGGACCCGCCGCGCTCGAATACGAGATCACCCACCGTTCGTCTGCCGCCATTCGCTATCTGGAGCACGGTTATCCCAGTGAGCTGGTCCGCTGGCACCATCACGAAGAGTGCGAGATACACCTGATCGTCGAGACTTCGGGAAAAGTATTTGTCGGTGACTACATCGGCACGTTCGCTCCTGGACAGCTTATTCTCACGGGCCCACATGTACCGCACAATTGGATTAGCCACTTGCCCGAAGGCAAACCCTGTGGACGACGAGACATGGCGGTGCATTTTCAGCAGTCGATGGTGCAACAAACAGCTGAGCACATCCCAGAACTACGCAAGCTTGAGCCACTGTTCGAGCACGCCAAGTCCGGAGTGGCTTTTCATGATATTCCGTTGGCGCACGCACAACGAGATCTCGCCGCAATTCGCGACAGCTCCGGCGTCGAACGCGTAAGCCATTTTTTTGCACTGCTTAACAAGCTCAATCAGAGCAAAGACTACCAACTGCTATCCACCGTGCAGATGAAATCTAGCGCGGACGAGCAAACCTTAGTACGCATCAATACCGTGGTCGACTATGTTATGCGCCACTACACTCAGCACATTACGGTTCAACAAGTCGCGCAGCAAATTAACCTGAGCGAGACACACTTTTCGCGATTCTTCCGCAAAGCGACGGGCTTGCGCTTTATCGCCTTTCTTAATCGCATTCGAATTCAGCGGGCCTGCGAGCTACTGGGTTACCGCGACGACCAGATCACCTCCATCGCTTATGCGGTGGGCTACAACACCTTGGCAAATTTCAATCGACATTTTCAGGAACTCAAAGGGGTCACCCCGCGTGAGTACCGCACCGCCTCGCGGGAGCGCATGGCAGGCGATGAACGATACCGTATTCAACGCGACAACACCCCTGAGTGAATAGAACAACGCAGTGCTCCACTCGCGGCACTATCCATGGCCGCGACATCTCAGATCTCGGCTGAATCAGGTACTCAAACCCAAAAGATCATCGACTGAACGAACGCCAATTTCTGCAATCTCTTGCTCGCCAAACAGCTCGGTGGCCAGACAACCCTCTAACCACAAACCATCTAGCACCGCATTGATGGCAATAGCCAACTGCTCTACCCGAAGGGGGCTGGCCTTCAATCCCCGCTCGGCCAATACCTCTGCGACCAGCGTACTACAGGCCTGGCGAAACTCCAGATAAGATTCCCGATGCACCTTGGCAAGCTCGGGCATGGTTCGTATCAAGCTGGTAAACGACGCCCAGAGCTGATGTCGCTCTGCCGACATCACTGGTGCGCTGAGAGTGGCGCGCACAAAATGATGCAGTCGCTCGATTGCGCTGCAATCTTTTCGTTGTGTAGCCTGCACCGAGACGGCTGTCATCTCGGTCATGGTGAACTGATAAGTTGCGCACAATAGCTCCGCCTTACCGGGAAAGTAATGTCGTATCAAGCCCGGTGTCACCCCAGCTTCAGCCGCAATGTTTCTGACTGTCGCTCGCTGTACTCCACCCAAGGCCACACAGCGTTGAGTGGCCAGAATCAGAGCCTGATGGCGCTGCTCTTCGCTCGCCCTAACATAAGGTTTTCGCCGTTGATTCATCGCCTCTGCCCATTGCCTCAATGCTGTTGCCACACAATTATACACATGTACAATAACAGCTCGGCCAAGCCCCTCCAACGGGGCAAAGGTGACAACCAATCCGGAGACAGCATCATGCGGTACAGCGATCTAAGCCGTCGCATTAGTGGCGAAGGCGCAGAAGCGTGGCAAACACACGCCGCTGGCATTCGTGCCAGACAGCAAGGAAACGAGGTGTACCTACTAAGCGTGGGCGACCCGGATTTCGACACCCCTCGCCACGTAATAGATGCTGCCGTCGAAGGATTGACTACTGGCGACACCCACTACACAGATATCAACGGGCGCGAGCCGTTGCGCGCCGCGATTGCCGAGCGCACCAACGCTCGCACCGGATGCGAATTCAGTGCCGCAAACGTCACGCTGACCGTGGGCTGTCAAAATGCCCTCTTCAGCACGGCAGCCCTACTTTTAGAACCAGGCGACGAG
>JBMYWE010000323.1:0-3575 GCA_049607125.1 Granulosicoccaceae bacterium
CAACGCACGGCTAAACGCGTTCCCGAGGCACCTGCGCTGATGTGCGGCGAGCATCTTGAAGCAAACTACGCTGAATTTGCCGCTCGAGCGGCATCTGTTGGGAAAGCGTTGCAAACGCAGTACGGCGTGAGAGCGGGTGATCGCGTAGTTATCTTTATGCATAACCACACGCGCTATCTGGAAATAATGTATGGCATTTGGGCCATTGGTGCAGTGGCGGTTCCGGTGAATGCCAAGCTTCACTTACGTGAATTGGCTTGGATTATTGAAAACGCTGAAGCTTCCCTAGTGACTTGCTCCCAAAGTACTGCCGAATCCCTAGCGGCGGTGATGCTCAATCCGGTGCAAACACTTTCAGTCGACACACCAGAGTATGCCGCTATCTACTGCTCAAAGGAGGAGTTGAGGCCAGCATATATGCACTCAGATGATTTGCTGTGGCTTTTTTACACCTCCGGCACTACCGGTCGACCC
Source organism: Granulosicoccaceae bacterium (assembly GCA_049607125.1). Lineage (GTDB taxonomy): Bacteria > Pseudomonadota > Gammaproteobacteria > CALCKW01 > CALCKW01 > CALCKW01. Next base: position 475 of record JBMYWE010000323.1, read on the forward strand.
AAAGGTGTGATGATCAGTTGTAGCAATGTGTTGGCGATGTGTGGCAGTTATTACAGCGATGCCGACCATGTTTGTGCGCAGGACGCTGCGCTGTATGCGGCACCTATGTCCCATGGGGCTGGTATCTATAACTTTATGCATGTGCAGCGCGGCGCAAGGCATATCGTGCCTGCCAGTGGCGGCTTTGATGAAGCTGAAATATTTGCGCTTGCTACAGCACAGCGAAATATCTCGATGTTCGCTGCGCCCACCATGGTTAAGCGCCTAGTGGATTACGCCAAAATCCATGCTTGCTCGGGTGATGGCATCAAAACCATTGTCTACGGGGGCGGGCCAATGTACTTGGCTGATATCTGTGAAGCGGTAGACGTGCTGGGGGATCGCTTCGTACAGATCTACGGGCAGGGGGAATGTCCCATGGCTATATCGGCGCTGCCGCGCGAGCTGGTCAGCGATCGCACCCATCCGCGGTGGCGTGAGCGTTTGGCTTCGGTCGGCATGGCGCAGAGTTGCGTGAATGTTCGTATTGCCAGCAGTCAGGGCGAAGCGCTGGCGGCGGGTGAGATAGGTGAAATATTAGTCTCAGGCGTTGCCGTGATGAAAGGCTATTGGCGCAACCCCGAGGCCACTGCTGAGACAATCCGAGGCGGCTGGTTGTGGACGGGTGATATGGGCAGCGTGGATGAAGATGGGTTTCTGACCATGCAAGACCGCTCTAAAGACATGATTATCTCGGGTGGCAGCAATATCTACCCGCGCGAGGTGGAGGAAGCGCTGCTACTGCATAGAGGTGTGCAGGAAGTCTCGGTAGTTGGAAAGCCTCACCCAGAATGGGGAGAGGAGGTGGTGGCCTTTGTGGTGATCCATGGCTCTGAGAGCGTAGATGAGCAGGAGCTGGATAAACACTGCCTGGAAAATATTGCTCGATTCAAACGACCCAAGCATTACCACTTTGTCGGCGAGTTACCTAAAAACAATTACGGCAAGGTGCTGAAGACAGAGCTTCGCGAACGGCTTTAACGCTTGCCCTGGTCTCGGGCGCAGTGAGCACCCGAGACGCGGATTTTATTTTACCTTGCCAGTATTCGCAGCACCACACGCCGGTTGGCGGCTCGTCCTTCTGCTGTCGCATTGCTCGTTGCGGGGAAGGCAGAACCGTAGCCGTAATACAGCATGCGGTTTGCACGCACACCCTGACTAATCAAGTAGTCGCGCACGACAGCAGCTCTGTTGGCCGACAGTGCCCGATTGTAGGCAGAGTTGCCTATGCTGTCGGTATAACCCGCCACTTCGATTTTAAGCTGGGGCAGGGTTTTCAACAGCGCGGCGGCTTCGACCAGGGTTGCCACTGAGCTAGGTAAAAGCTGCGACGAGGCCGAGGCAAACAAAACACCTGGCAGGTCGATGACTTCGAGAATAATACAGCCCGTTTCATCCACCCGTGCTCCAGCGAAGGTCGCTTCGCAACGGTCAATTGCATTGGGCACACCGTCGCCATCGAGATCATCGGCAGTGATTACCCGTTCCGCTAGAACCGGAGCTGCTTGTTGTACTTGATTGTCTTGCTTCTTTTGGTGTCCCATATGAAGGCCCATGGCCAGAGAGGCGTACCAAGCATCTTTATCGTACCAGTCAAAGTTACCGCGTAGGAACCAGGGCATGTTGTCCAGCGCGGCCTTGAAGCCCGCGCCAAACGCTAGTTGAGCGGTTGTTTGCTCCTTGAAGGGGATTGGCCCGCCCTTGGCTTTGTTGCTGATAGCTGAGACTCCGGCTTTGACGTAGGGGCGCACCTTGTGGCCCGGGCGCCATTGGTAGCCCACCATCATCGAGGGTACGCGATAGTCGATGGCCGCATTAGGGTAGGCAGCGGCTATCGCGGGGTTGGTATTGGTGATACCTGCTTCACCAAGATCTGCGTATTTAAACTCGGCGAACCAGTGGGGTGATAGCTCCTTGCCCACCACCACATGCCAGCCGCTATCGTGGTCTTCGTCGGTGTTGTGGCGGAAGTTGTTCGCTTGTTTCTCAGGGGCTAGATAGGAATACCCAAATCCAAAAGTGCCGTACCAGCAGCTGAAATTTTCGCTGTCCTCGGCTTCGTTTTGAGCCGTGCTAGAAGAACTTTTTAATTCCTCCTCGTCGTGCCAGCATGTGCTTTGTGCTTGCACTGTATTGATGAAGGAAAAGGTCAGCGAAAACAAAGCGACTGTGGTTATCACGGCGGTTTTCGCTAAGCCGACACCACGCGACAGGACTACAGCAGCGCTAAGTGCAAGTAATCCCAGCAGACCAAAGCTTCCGCTGCCGACACCGTCAACCGCTGTTTCAAGCTCGCCTTCGTCTTCTAGGCGATCGAGAACACCGTTGCCGTTGGCATCAGCGTTGCCCTCCAGTAGGTCTGGAATACCGTCGTTGTCGCTGTCGGGGTCGAGGTAATCGGGTACGCCATCACCGTCGGTGTCACCGCTTCCTTCCTCAATGTCAGTCAGACCGTCGCCGTCGGTGTCGCCGACATTGGCAGAGCCGTGGCCATCTGCTAAGTCGCGCCCGTCGGCGATCCCATCTCCGTCAGAGTCGACTAGGTTGTCTACGACGCCGTCACCGTTGGCATCAAGTGCTTCGAATTCGCTGCCAACATTGTCGTTGACGCCGTCGTTGTCGCTGTCTATTTCTCGCCAGTCGCCCGTGCCGTCTGTATCTGAGTCGGTGGGTGAGATTAGGCTTGCCTCTGCGTTGATCAGGTCGTCGATGATGCCGTCGTTGTTTGCGTCGGTGCCCGAAGCCTCAACCACGTCGAGAATTAGGTCATTGTCAGAGTCCAAGTCCTTGTAGTCGGGCACTGCATCCGCGTCGGTGTTTGTTGCCAGCACGCTGTCATCGACCCCGTCGGCATCTGTGTCGACGCCTCCTGTTAGGTCAATATCGAAAAGGTCGTTTATCTGATCCCCATCGGCGTCGTCGGCGGGGTTCAAGTTCGCTTCGACCGAATCTGGAATACCGTCATTATCGCTATCGGTGTCCAGATAGTTCGCCTTGCTATCGCCGTCGGTGTCCTCCGGTGCGAGACTGTCGGTAACTCCGTCGGCATTGTTGTCTGTGGC
>JBMYWE010000324.1:0-3542 GCA_049607125.1 Granulosicoccaceae bacterium
TTGATTATCTTCTGTTGGCGTTCCCCAAATATCTGCACCCGTCTCTACAAGAGATTTAGCCCGCTTAACGGACAAGCGTGTTTGTGAGGATAGGCCAGCCATGGATGTGTATGTACCGCAACATGCGGCATGTGGAAACATGTAAGCTACAAAATAGGGAGTGGCCCGCATATCACAGCATGCTATGTTGCCAGCATGCCATACGGCTAGCCACATAGCATGCCAGCATGCTAGCCAAACTATTAGATAGAGTTAAACTTAAGTAATGACTTACATCATCGGAGTAGTCGCACAAAAAGGCGGCGTAGGAAAAAGTACCATCGCGCGTATGCTCGCACGTGAGATCGAAGCTGCCGACGGTTATCGGGCAAAGATCGCCGACATGGACACATCTCAAGTTACAAATCTTAACTGGAGCAAACGTCGAGCAAACAACGGATACGAACCTGCAATCGACGTGCAATCATTCAGCTCCGTTCCTCAGGCGATGAAATCGGCAGATAGGGCAGACATTTTTATCTTCGATGGAGCGCCGCATACATCAAAAGTTACAATGGAAATCGCGCGTGTTTCGGATTTAGTTGTCATACCAACCGGTGCCACTCGAGATGACCTAGACCCGGCCATCAACCTAGCAAGAGAGCTAGAGGAACAAGGCACCGAGCGGCACAAGATTGTATTCGTACTCTCACGCTTAGGAAAGGCCGGAGGGTTGGAAGAAGCCAACGCCCGAAAGTTCATCGAGCGAGATGGATGGCACTGCCTTAAAAATATCGTGGAAGAACGTCGGGCTTATAAGAATGCGGGCGACATTGGCCATTCTCTGACAGAAGCCAGCCATGGCCTGGGGCAAAAAGCTGAGGCAACCGCACAAGAGATATTAGATTGCTTGGCAGAATAGAGGATTAACAAAATGGTAGCACGCATTCCAAAGAAAAAGGCCCAACAAGCGGCCTTTGACGGGCCCGAGCCAAAACTAGAAGTGGTCAAGAAAAGTAACCTCCAGAAGGAGCCTGGTGATGCTACTGTCCCATTTCAGTTAAAAATCAGTTCCCAAACTCGCAAAGAATTTAAGAACCATGCCACCGACCTGGATATGACTGCTAGCCAGCTTTTTGAAGAGCTGTGGGTCGATTACAAATCGCGCAACTTTTAGCATGCTCGCCGCATAGCATGCTGGCATGCTGGCATGCCATGCATACTTGGACACCCACAAAAAACTGTTATTTTTCAACAATCCTCGAGTTATCCACGCATACTTGGACACTCTTTTCTAAACGTTTGGCGTTAAAATCTCTCAACTCCACTTATCCACGCATACTTGGACACCTGCAAGAAACCCAATGAATCCGCAGAATCGAGTAGTTATCCACGCATACTTGGACACTTTTACTTACGCATACTTGGACACCCTATCTGATAGTTTAAAATCTGATATTAATAGAACAGATAGCTACACGCTACCTGTGGATAACTTGGACACGGCTTTGCCTTAGCCCAAGTTTTCGCACAGTCGCTCGCACAACAATTTGTGATTTTTCTTTTTTTGTTATTTTAGGGGAGCCAGCTGACGGCGAAGTGCTCCGTGTTCAATGGGTATGCTGAACCAGATATCTTCGACCAAGATCCAGTCCCGGAGGTGTTTGAGTTGGTTCCCGGAGGGCAGGCGGCCATGGTTCTCCCGGAATTCCTGACAGGAGACGATCAGATCGATTGCCTGCCAGTACCATGGCATGGTGCCCAGAAACGTGTTGGAGGCCAGATGAAAGACATCGATGCCATCGCCATCAGGGTGGTTGATCGACGCCAGGGCAAAGTCATCGAGGATGTATCCATTGAATGTGTGTGTGATGTTGTTGCGCTCGACCTGAAACGACGTAGCACCAGCCTTGAGCATAGGTATGATCGCCCGCGGCGGTATCACCAGCTCACCATTCACAAGAGCTTTGATCTCCGCAGAGTCGTACCACGGACGCAGACCTGTACAAAACGGGTATTGCATCCCTCGGATGAAGTGCAGCCCGCAGCGCACACCGTTCTCTTCAAAGTCGAGATTGGCCCTTACCTGATCCGGCGTCCAGAGCGGTTTACCAACATAGTCAACTGAGTTCGAAGACCCATAGCTGACCTGATCTGCTTGCGCAGATCCGCTGCCACCAGTCTTTGGAACAGCGATCGTTGTCATCCCAAGTTCCTTGGAAATCGCCTCGCATGTCTCGATATCAGAGGTGCCGAAATAGGTCCGAACTGCCGCCTGAGTCATCAGGCTTTTGACCTTGTCGCCATAGACTTCTCTGGCCCTGTCCACATCCTGCAGGATGAGCCAGGGCCGGACCCCATAGCCTGCCAGATAAGTCAATCCATCGACCAGCTCATCCATCTTCCCAAAGCTCAGGAACTCGTCCAACAACAGCAGGACCGGCGGCTTGATCTCGCCAAGCTCCCTGGTCAGCCCCTTGAGCGCGACATTGACCAGCGTGCGCACCAGTGGCCCACAATGGGTCATCTGATCCAGAGGAATGGTCACGTATACTGTGGCTTCCATGTGTTTGAGGTCTTCGAAGGCAAAATCGGATCGTGCCGTCACCGCACACATGCCGGGTTCATCCCAAACACCGAGTTGGGCCGCAAAACTCTGGCGTAGATTTGTGATCGCCCTGTTTCCGCCTTCAAGAACATCCTCAGCGGCGGCTTCGATCACCCCGTTTCCACAGGTGGCCATGTCCGACAGGAGGGATGTTCCTTCGCTGTCACTGCGCTTTGAAAGCTTGCGGGTGAATGCGCGCACTTTGGCAATGGTCTGATGCTGGGGATCAAGTGTTTTGACGAAGAGGATCAGCGCGCGCAGGAAAGACAGGGCCAGTTCATCAAAGTGCGCACCATCGCCTGTGGCTTTGGACTGATAGAGCGTTTTGGCAAGCTGTAACGCGTCTGTCGGGGTCTTCACGTAGTCCAGCGGGTTGAAGGCGTTGGTGGTCTCTCCGAAGGGATCAAGGCGATATATGGGGCCTTTTTGCGCGCGGTGGCGGCCAGTCAGCTCGAAGAGTTCGCCTTTGGGATCGATCACAATGGCCGCGCCCTGGAAGAACAACAGGGTTGGCACGATGAGCCGGGTGCCCTTGCCGCTGCGGGTTGGTGCGACGGTGACCATGGAACCGACATCATCCCACACCACGAAAGGGGTATCGCCGGTGTAGATCGGTTTGCTCAGATCATTGGCGTTCATCAGTTCGCCGAGCCAAGTCACACCGGGAGGAGGGGTGGCGCGGCGGCTATGGGTCAGGATATGGCCCTTGTCTTTGAGCTCCTGAAGGGTGGCGAAACGGCTTTCGCCATAGATGGGCGGGATGTTCTGGAGTGCGTTCTGGCGCGCGACCCAGGCCTCCAGTGCCTGCAGGGCGGCCTCATGGCTGGCACCGGAGCGTCGGGCTTGCTTGTATCGGGTGAGGCCGTCTTCGCCGTAGTTTTCCCGGATGCGCCCGTCGATGATGGGTTGAGCTGCGGCTTTGCCCGCAGCCGTTCCGAGCTTCACGCCGCCGCGC
>JBMYWE010000325.1:0-3527 GCA_049607125.1 Granulosicoccaceae bacterium
GCAACCTGATCCACGGTGCGCACTGCTATGTCACGCCCAGCGACAGCCTCGCCATCATGGCCGCCAATGCAAAGCTTATCCCCGCTACCCGCGAAGGCATAGCCGGTGTGGCTCGCTCCATGCCCACCAGCCGCGCCGCCGACCGGGTGGCTGAACACTTGGGTGTTGATTTTTTTGAAACCCCAACCGGCTGGAAGTTCTTTGGCAATCTGCTCGACCAAGGGCGAATCACCCTCTGCGGCGAGGAGAGCTTTGGCACTGGCTCCAACCATGTCCGTGAAAAAGACGGTCTCTGGGCTGTACTGTTTTGGCTCAACCTCGTCGCAGCCAGCGGCAAAACAGTGAAAGAGATAGTCGAAGATCACTGGCGCAGTTTTGGCCGTGACTACTACACCCGTCACGACTACGAAGCCGTAGACGCAGACTCGGCTAAGCAACTGATGGCCGCCCTTGAAGCCAAGCTGCCAACACTGGCAGGGACGGCATTGGGTGACACCACCGTTGTCGCCGCCGACAACTTCAGTTACACCGACCCTGTCGATGGCTCGGTGGCAACAGGCCAGGGCATCCGCGTCTCGCTCGCCGACGGCGCCCGCATTATCTACAGACTATCGGGCACCGGCACCGAAGGAGCGACCATTCGAGTCTATATGGAGCGATTGGAGAGAGACAAGGCGCGGCAGCTCAACGATCCTCAACAGCATCTGGCCGATGTCATAGCAGCCGCCAAAGCGCTGGCGGATATCGAAGGTTTTACGGGCCGAAAGGCGCCAACAGTCATTACGTAGCATGAATGAACGCTATGTGACGCATAGGCTAAAACGAGAGGTTTACGTAAAATCGGACCCGCACTCATACCTCGCCAAGCAACGGCGTAGTACCCTCAACTTGCCGCGCCGCGACAAGACAAGGCAAAATGCACTTTTAGTTTGAAGTCGAGTGCCATGACAGAGCCCAAACACATCGTGATGATTGCCGCCGAAAATGGTGCGCTAGAAGGCGCCAAAGTCGGAGGTATTGGCGATGTTCTGCGCGATCTGCCGCCGGCGCTTGCCAAGCTCAACTGCATGGTCACGGTCATCACACCTAGTTACGGGGTGTTACATCAACGGCACAATGCCAGTCTGCAAGAAAGCTTCGATGTGCCCTTTGGCGCCGGCACAGAGACAGTTGATTTACACCGCATAGATCTCAACACGACTCACAACGGCCGCGTGCGACATTGGGTGCTCGATCATCCCTTGATCACTGGGGATACACCGGGTCGCATCTACAACGACGACGCGCACGAACCCTTTGCCACCGACGCTACCCGCTTTGCCCTTTTTGGAGCAGCGGCCGCTGAGGTACTGATCCACGATGCCGACAACATGCCCGACGCCGTGCACCTGCACGACTGGCACGCCTCGGCCGTGTTGCTGATGCGCACCTATAGTCCACGCCACAAAGCGCTACGCGATGTGCAATGCGTTTTTAGTATCCACAATCTAGGCCTGCAGGGCATAAGACCGCTGCGGGGCAACCCTTCTTCGCTACAGTCTTGGTACCCCGATTTGCGTGTGGACGAATCGGTAGCCGACCCACGCTGGTCCGACTGCTACAACCCGATGCTGATGGCGATCAACGAAGCATCGCAGGTACACACGGTTTCGCCCACCTACGCCAAGGAAATTCAACGGCCCAACGCCCTACAAGAGCGCGGCTACCACGGCGGCGAAGGGCTCGAGCAGGCCCTACAATCAGCCGCCGATGAAAAACGGCTAGTGGGCATACTCAACGGTTGTCACTACCCGAACGAAGCAGAGCAAAAGCGCAATACCAACATCCACAGCTGGGCCGGCTTTTTAGACGCCGCTGAATCTGCTTTGCTGGTGGCAGCAGCCGAGCACGAGCAACTGCGCAGCAGCCACTTTATCGCAGCCAGACGCATTGCCCGGCTGCGCGAGCGCCAGCCGTCTAGGCTGCTCACCAGCGTCAGCCGCGTGAGCGAGCAGAAAGTGGGCTTGCTACTGCAAAAAGACAGCCTAGGCACCACTGCACTGAAAGGCATTTTATCCGCCTTGGGAAATGATGGCCTCTATGTATTTCTAGGCAATGGCCAGAGCAACTTGGAAAATGAGCTGTGCAAAGCCATGGCGCACAACCCTAACTTCCTCTTTCTCAACTGCTACTCTGAGGCTCTGGCTCAAGCTCTGTACGACCACGGTGACCTCTTTATGATGCCCTCCTCCTACGAACCTTGCGGGCTGAGCCAAATGCTGGCTATGCGCGCGGGCCAACCATGCGTCGTGCATGCAGTGGGAGGCCTTGTCGACACCGTTCAGAATGGAAAAACCGGCTTTGTGTTCAAGGGTGATAACTTGACCGACAAAGCAGACCAACTCGTACTCACCACTCGCGCAGCCCTGCAAATGCAACGTCTAAAGCAGCGCGATTGGAAACAAGTAGAAATTGCGGCCTGCCGTGTGCGGTTCTTGTGGTCAGACAGTGCTCATCAGTATCTGACAAAGCTGTATGGGTTAGAGGCACCTGCGCACTAGACATCATTTGGCATAGCGTTTGCGGGGACTAGGATCAAGCCGCTGTAAGCGGCTTAGCTCTCCGCAATAGGTGAAACGCTATGTTCAGATTATCTCTCGCTGCCGCACTATTGGCCTTCCTCACGGCTTGCAACAGCTCGTCTTCCGTGGCGCTCAGCAACAGTGGCGACAACGATTCCGTCGACACCGTATCCGATACAGCTCAAACCAACGACCCGGGTGATTCTGAACCAGACACAGGAGCAGCTCGCGATCAGTGTATCGAGGTAGCGGAGATCGGCCAAGCGTTCGAAAAGGTTTCGGGCCACCAATCCGATCCGCTTTTTGCGCCCGCGCTGGCTATCGACGGATGCACAGACAGTGCGTCTAGCTGGTCGGGAAACCAAGCGGAACACCTCGTCTTGGATGCGGGCTCAGAGCAGGCCATTCAAGGGATATATTTGTGGATGAGCTATCAGCGCAACGAATGGATATCAATAGAGCAATCAGCCGATGGTGAGAACTGGACGCAGCACTGGCGGCGGGTACAAAACATCTCTGAGACCGACAGTAGCTACTTTAGCCTCAACACCGACGAACTGGTCCGCTTCGTACGCATCACCGGGTTTGGCTCAGAACACAACGCGTGGACCAACATCGCCGAGGCGCGATGGTCGGCCAGCGGTGAGAACATCAGCGGTGCGCGTGTTTGGCGACACAGTGAAGACCTAGTCGCACTGCACAGCGGTGACGAGCGCGCCGTCAGCCCACACTATCAAGGACCACTCTCCCGCCTGTTTATTTCATGCCCTTATTTAGGCAACCCGGTTTTTGTCGACGCCACTGGTCAACGAGACGATTTCTGGCAAGTGCAGACCATCGGTGAAACCTTGGTTTACTCTTTTGATTGGGACCACTATCCTCGCAGCGTGGAGCCCGATTTCTACGGCGCGCCACTGCTAACCTACGAGCCGATGCAACACGCGCTAGCCCTGTTAGAACCCCTGT
>JBMYWE010000326.1:0-3526 GCA_049607125.1 Granulosicoccaceae bacterium
AAAGCTGATGGCAACGGGGATATTGCTGTGTCGGAAGTGCTCACTAGCAATGCCTTGCCCGGCGATAACGCGTCGGCTGAGATCAAAGCAACACCTGAATTAGCAGGCACCGCGCGCAGTAAGTCGCCGCCAGTGGCTGATGTTGTGGAACCAAAAACCGGTAGGCCTGCGGTCAAGGTAAAACCGCTTGCCAGCGCAGAGGTGCCAGAGTACCTCGACGAGCCGGTGATCGAACAGGCGCCCAAAGGTTGGCGGGCAAAGGCGGCAGCCATGCTGGCCAAAGCACTGGGCCGTGAAGAACAAAAAACAACTAAAGCGACACCCAAGCGAAAACGAGCGCCGCGCAAGAAAGTGTCTGCCTCCACTGATGGGGTCAGCGCCAAGCCAAGGGCTAAGCGCAAGCCGCGCGCTAAAGTTCAGCCAAAAGTTAAAAAAGGGCTGTTTGGTCGCGTGTTAGCCCGCATTGGTTTGGGTGATGAAGAACCTGTTGCTGCTCCTAAGCCAAGGCGCCGTAAAGCCACCCCCACAGAAGGGCGAACTGCGCCGCGCAAGCCACGAGCCGCTAGCGCCAAAAAGCGCGCATCGAAAAAAGCACCGGCTAAAAAGAGCTTGTTTGGCCGAGTGATGGCTCGTTTGGGCATGGGCCAAGAAGAAGCGCCGGTTAGAAAGCCAAGAGTGCGCAAGCCAGTAGACCCTAATGCCCCGAAAAAACCTCGCAAGCCACGTGCTACATCGACTGATGGTGCGCCTAAGCGCAAGCGCGGTCCGGCGAAAAAAGCTAAGCCAAAAACGGCGCTGCAACGGGCTGTGGATTCGGTTGTGGGTGGTTGGCGAAACTTCAGAGGCAAATAGCGGAGCAGCCAGACTACTTTTCGTTGCATGCCATCGCTCTATTTCATCGATGGATCACTGACGCATCACGATGAATTCGTTACTGTTTGCTGTCGACCTACTATCGCTGTTGGTCGTTGTTATTGTATTCACGCGCCGCCAGAGAGCAGCCGAAGCAGCTTTACTCTATGCCTCGGCGCAGACCGCGTTGGCCTATTTTCAGCTCAGTGGCGCATTGAATTTTGTGCTGCTTGTCTTTTTCGCGTATCTGCTTGTGTATTGGGCTGTCGTGTTTGCCGGGCTGAAGAGATATTTGGGCACAGTGCTGCCACTTTTTGTTGGTATTGTTGTCGGTGAGCTTTTTGGGCAAACACTTTGGCTGTATATCGTGAAATACGTTTACTAAAAGTCTATTCAAGATCACTCTGACTATGACGAATGCACTGAATTTGGGCTGCCTCCCCCCGGCCTTTTTGATTTGATTTAGGTAAATAAGACGGGGCCGCCTAGACCCCTATTCGCCTCAAGTCATCTTTTTCTTGCTGCGACACTGAGGTCTTGAGCAGGCTCTAAGCCAGTACCGCGAATGTGTCCCTAACTTTTGTCTACCTTGCGCAGCAATACGTATAGCGCACCGGTTCCTCCATCCTCGGGCCGGGCGGAGCACAGGGCGAGAATCTGAGCGCGCGCGGGTAGCCAGCGCGCCAGCATGTTTTTGATTCTGGGCGGTTGACCGGGAATATGGCCGCTCTTGCCGTGAATGATACGAACACAGCGCAGCTCGTCGGCGCTGCAAGCGAGCAAGAACTCGGCAGTCTCCTGCCGTGCTTCTTCGACGGTGTAGCCGTGTAAATCCAGCTCGGCTTGTACGGCAAAGTTGCCCTTGCGTAGTTTGCGCATCACCGTGTTCTGCACACCGGGTCGGGCGAAACTAATATGCTCGCTGCCCACCAAATCCTCTGCGTCTACCTCGCCGTGAAGAAGCTCATCCAGCACTCGCTTGTCATCGAGCTTGGATTGCCTTGGAATAGGCTTGGGTTTGCGTTGAAATACAGGGGCCTTGTCGTCGTGCACCGGCTTTACACCGCTAACATCACCGTGAAAGGCGGCAAACTCGTCGGCAAAGCTCTTGGCGTTGTTGTCCTGTTCGTCGTTGCCCATGGTCGAGGTGTCTTGCAGCTTGCGGTCGGTTATTATGCCTTGATCTCGCTACTCTCTGCCAGCTGCAGCACGTGATGGCAGCGCTGCAGCTTCAAATTCATACGCGCAGAATGTTATCTACAGACCCGGAGGCTTGGCTGAGCATGCAAAAGCAGATAAAAGGCGTATTGTTTGACAAGGACGGAACCTTGTTCGAATACGGCGATACTTGGCAAGTGTGGAGCGAGCGGGTTGTCGATGAGCTGGCCGCTGGCGAGCAGGTCCTGCGTGACCAATTGGCGCAGAGCGTCGGGTACTGCTTTCAAAGCAAGCGTTTTAGCCCCGGTTCTCTGGTGGTCAATGCTTCGAGCAATGAAATTATTGAAGCATGGGCCATGCACCTACCGCATCTCAGCGCCGCCGAGATAGAACAAGTGGGAATTAGGCACCTCGGAGGTTTGCCCTTGAACCCTGTGTGTGATCTCGCTCAATTGGCAAACGCTTTAAGGCAGATGGGGCTTGCTGTTGGCTGTGGCACAAACGATTACGAGTCCAGCGCGCGCGAACAACTGGGCAGGGCGGGGGTGCTGCAGCACTTTGATTTTGTCTGCGGCTTTGATAGCGGACACGGTGCCAAACCCGGTCCGGGAATGTTGTTGGCCTTTGCCGAGCACATAGGAGCCCAGCCGTCTGAGCTTGTGATGGTGGGGGACAGCACCCACGATTTGCACAGTGGCGAGGCCGCTGGGGTGGCCTTGAATATCGGTGTCTTGACAGGACCGGCCAGACGAGAAGATATCGCATCTTCCGCCGATGAAGTGTTGCCATCGGTGGCTAGCTTGCCCGACTGGTTGCTCAGCAATACTTGAATTGACCGTTAGGCGGATCGGATAATCCGATGTGTGCACAGATTCGTGCCATTCGTCCGAATGTCCATGCACTTGTTGAGACCAAGTTGTCACCGAATTCCACAGGAGCAGGACGGTGCGATGTCGTGCTGTTATGAGGCGCTGCTAAAGTTAGTTGGAAAGGGTTTTTATCATCGCCCGGTGCGCGATACCCGCATCTAGGAATTCGGGGCCGTAGGCCTCAAAGCCCTCGCGTTGATAAAAAGCTAAAGCATGGGTCTGTGCGTTTAGCTGCACCTCTTTGTCCCCCCGCTGGCGGGCTTGCTCTACCAAAAAGACAAGCAGTGCCTTGCCGGCACCCAGGCCTCGGCTTGTGCTTTTTACCGCCATGCGTCCAATATGGCCATCTGGGTCGAGTCGACCGGTACCGATAACTTGGTCGGTAGCATCAAAAGCCAGCGCGTGAATACAGTGACCGTCGTCACCGGTCCATTCCAGCTCTTCGGGCACATTTTGTTCCTGAACAAACACTTCGTATCTAATTTTACGCAGGGCGCTCTGGTCTTCACCGTTGTGCCAGTTAGCCTGACGTACCTTGGCCTCAGTCATCCAATACCTCCATAAAACCAGCATTCAATAGCTCGGCAATAAGCTTTGCCGCCTCTGGTTGCTCGAGTAAGTCGACGAGGTCTTTGGCTCTCCATTGC
>JBMYWE010000327.1:0-3514 GCA_049607125.1 Granulosicoccaceae bacterium
GGATAGACTACGGTTCGCAGCGTGGCTAGGCCGTTTCTAGTTGGTCTTTTTGTACTGCTTGGAAGCGGGCTAGCTTGGCCGCCGCTTTTGTTACATCGCTACTGTGGCACCCTTACACTGTGCATCCTGAGGGTGGCGCAGCACCTCTTGCATCCAAACCGGCCCGCGTCAGAGATTGGTATAGCCTATCCCAAGTTTTTCGTTGCTTGATCGGAAAGCAAGAGAGGATCCACGTTGCGATTTCGTTTTCACTGGCATCGCAGTGGGCATGCCAGTTGCGGCGTGTCTCAGCCAGAAAGCGCTGTAGTGTATCGTGTGCTTTGCGGTCGTCTCCCGTTTGCGCATACGCGGCCGACTGCCATGCCAGCACGTCGCTCATTGAATTCTCGGCCAGTTGAGCATAGGCAATGCACTGTGCGTATTCCTCAGCGAGAAATGCAATGGCGGAGTGGTAGGCCCAATGGGCTCCAGTTGGGTTGTAGTCGATTTTTAGTGTTTGTTCAGAGATCATCAAAGCTGTCTCGATGTCCCCACCAAAAGCTTGGCCAAGTGCTGCAGAGGTCGCTGTCCAAGGGTCACTCGGGTTAAGGGTTAGTGCCTGCGAGAACGCCTTGTTCGAGGCGAGGTGTTGTCCCTTCATGGCGTGGGCCCATCCCAAACACAGTTGGTTGCGGGTGTCATAGGGGTCGAGTTCTACCGCGCGTCTGGCGTAGCCTAGGGCGCGTTGTCTACGCTCTGGGTTGCTTTTCAGGCCGGGAAAGACCAAGTGCTTGGCGTTGTCTATTTGGGCCAAGCTGGCATAGGCGCGTGAGAAATTTTTGTCCGTGTTCAACAGGTGGCGCAAAATGCTGCGCGCCTCCTCCCACGATTCATGTTTATAGCTGCGGAGCAAGGTCTCTGTTTTTAGCCAAGCATCATATACCGAGAGTGAAAAGCTATCGCGGTTGGCAAACTGCTGCAGACGTTGCTCAGAGACCTGCACATTGAGCGAGTGAGCGAGTTGGCGCACCAGTTGAGCTTGGCTGTTGAGCCAGTCTTGCTGGTCGTGCTCAACGCGCTCGCTCCATAAATAGGCACCGCTGGCTGTTTCTTTAAGGGTGACGATCAAGCGCAGCGAATCGCCACAGGTAATCGGGGTGATGCTCAGCTCGAAACCGTCTGTCGCAGTACCATCAAGCTGTGGTGCCGGCCGACTGGCTTCGATGATCCGCCACTCTCTAAAGCGAATCAGAGAGGCCAGTAATTCACATTGGAACCCCACCAGAAGAGGGATGTGTTCTGCCTTTAGCCCTGTTGAGTCGGTGGCATGCAAGACGACAGTGGGTTGCTGTGTCAATGGGTCCGCATTCAGCTTGTTGTTAGGAACATCCCCTGTTTTTACGTCGACTGCCAGTGTCTGAGTTTTCTCGTTTGGCTCCATCCCCTGCAGCTTTTCCATGTCTTGACAGAGCCGCTGATAAGCTAACAGTGCTCCGGCTGTATCACCTTGTTGGGTTTTCTTGCGCATTAGCTTTCGAACAGCAGGCTCATTGAGCGGCTCGAGATAGGTGATCAGTTCGAAGAGTGCAAGCTGTTGCTCTGGATTTTTGGTGTTGCAGTTGACCGCCCGATGCAAACAGGGAATGACTCTGCGTTGATATTCTGCTCGTTTAGCACATGCCCAGCGATAGTATTCTTCGCTACACTGGTCGATGCCTTGCAGCAACTGCTCAAACAGGTGTGGGTCTTGTCTCAGCTTGTCGTGAGCGATTCCTGTTTCCAATGATTGCAAAATATCCTCTGAATCCACCTTGACCCTGGACATATCCAGTGCGACATCAACACGATCACAGCGCAGCACTTTGGCTGCAGAGTTCTCCAGTGAATGGCTGATTTTCCATAGGGCGTGGCGCAGGCTGGACTGCGCTCGGGAATCTTGAGAGTTGCCCCAGAGTAGATGCCGTAGCCTCTCACGGCTTGCAATTCCGTCTGGGCTGAGGGCGAGGTAAGCCAAAATGGCTTGGCCCTTTTTGGATTTGATAGGGAGGCGTTGATTGTCGACGCGCACATCAAAGTGCCCGATCAACGATAGATAGAGAGTTTTCTCTACCGTGTGGGGGCGTGATGTAGCCTCCGCATGTACTGAAGTCAGTACTTGCATGTTAGGGAAGAAGCCGCTCGAAAGCGTAGAATGGTGGTCTTGTCTTCATGGTGTTTGGCCTCTGTGTTTCTGGGACGGGAACAAACTGCCGCAACTGGCGCGATCTGCTTCGGTATACTTTTATCTCTCCGGGATATTCAGCCAACTTGGTGCAGTCGATATAAACGCCATAACTATTTAAATACTGCATGAGCCTCAAGCGAGATGCAGGACCTTGACAAGCGCAGGATTTATCTGACCTATCTGACTTATCTATATAAGACTGAAGCTTTTTTTTAGTGATAACTGAAGCGCGATGTATCGTTAGTCTATCTTCGTGATTGAGTACACTATATCCCCCGCGCTGCAGTTTGTCTCGGACCAGATGGTGGGCATACTCCATTTGGCACATTTCCCGAATGCTGGCTTCAATGGCTTCATATGTGGACGCCCGAGCGGCGCTTCCTAGAGCGATACACTGGCCTTGTTGGTCAAATGAAAGCGCGGCGACGACTGGTAGTTTTAAATAACTGTTTAGAGTGAGTAAGTTAACTCCACGCGTATTAATACCTTGTCTTAGTCTCTTCACTAACAGATGAGTTTTTTTGAGTTCGATTTTTGACTGTCGCAGTGGCTGTGGTTTCTTGTTGCCGTACCACCAGTGCGCGAGAGCATCGTGTTCAATCAACTCAAACACGCTGTGCGTAATCGCTTCGTCATCATCTGTGGACGCGCCCAAGCCAGCCGAGTGGGCGGTATCATTTAGACCTAAAGTTGATGCCTCACAGGCTTCACTGTAGGCTCGAGCCAGCGCGTCGCACCGGTTGATACCAGTGCCCGTGAAAGAAAGTATCCTTTTGATACGCTGGTTATTTATTTGTCCACCTACAAAATGCAAACCCGGTGCGTCTGGGCAACGCTCAAAGAAGCAGCGTTTGAAGCCTTCGAGCTGGTAGAGCCGGTGAAGCCAGTGCTCGCACTGGGTTTGGTGCCCGCCCAGTTTGCGTGTTTCCTCGCTGACGCTGCAGTGAGTACGATCGTAGTTGATTGGCACCTGATCCCCTCGAGCCTAGAAGCCTCGGTTTTAGCTCATAACTATTTGTGACGTTAAAAGCCGCTCTTGTTCGTGCGGTGAGTAGATCGTCAATCAAAGCATCTGTTCAATACAGCAGCTGTGGACCTTCGATCGGGTTTGTTGGTTGGATTTCAGCCTGCGTCTACCTGTTGCGCTCGTCTTTTTTAACATCGGAGCCACCCAATATTGTGGGCGGCTCGTCTTGATGCAGAGTGGTCGACTCATCAGCGCTTTTTTACATGCATTTTTGGGTTGTGTATTCGCCAATGCGGGAGTGCCTGAAGCTCTCTTTGTCCTCTATTTTCTGTTTGCACGGGTAC
>JBMYWE010000328.1:0-3502 GCA_049607125.1 Granulosicoccaceae bacterium
CTAAAAGGCTGTTGGGTGTTCTGTTTTTTGGGCTGCCGTCGTTGCGCGATAGCTTGGCAATCGATTGAAATTGCTGGA
Organism: Granulosicoccaceae bacterium; assembly: GCA_049607125.1. Classification (GTDB taxonomy): domain Bacteria; phylum Pseudomonadota; class Gammaproteobacteria; order CALCKW01; family CALCKW01; genus CALCKW01. The sequence continues at coordinate 79 of JBMYWE010000328.1, forward strand.
TTTGGGTGTCGGCGTCGTAAAGAGCAGCAGGTAAATTGTCCAGCAGCTTTTCACAGGCGAGTTGGATGTTTTCCGCAGCGTGGATTGTCAGTAGCTCGTTCGCGGTGGTCTCTAGCGTTTTTCGCGCTTTTAATGCGTAGCGGTGCTCATGGATAAGGCGCGTGATGGATTCGAGCAAGCAGCGATCAATGGCCTTTTTTTGTTCTTGTGTCTGCATGATGGTGTGCTTTGCCGAACCTTGAATTTATAGTGCCAGATCCGCCATGCAATAAGGTGAGTATCCGGCATTGCTTACTCTTTTTGGTCAAAAAAGTTAGAAGCATGTGTAACGGTATCGGCACCTGTCCGGTACCACCGAAGTTTATGGTAGAGAGAAACGACCTTGCCAATAATAAGTAAGCTTGGAGGGAGGATAGCAGCTACATTTGCGTCTTCAGCAATTTCTGATAAGTTTGAAATGAGTACGCGTTGGTGAGGAGTGGTACCTTGCTGTACTAGCGCTGCGGGTGTTGTCGCCGGGAGTCCGTGTTGGATGAGTTGTTCGCTGATAGTGGGTAGGGACGCGAGACTCATGTAAAACACCAATGTTTGCTCGGAGTTTGCGTGGAAATCCCAATCTAATTCTAAGCCGCCGTCCTCGCGCCTATTGCCAGTGATAAAAGCGCAGCTCTGGGCATAGTCTCGGTGAGTCAGAGGGATGCCTGCATAGCTAGCGCAGCCGCTCGCTGCGGTGATGCCCGGCACCACTTGAAACCGGACATTGTGCTTAACCAATGTCTCAATTTCCTCGGCACCTCGACCAAAAATAAATGGGTCACCTCCCTTTAGGCGGCAGACGCGTTGGCCTTGATTTGCGCGTTTGACAAGCAGTAGATTAAGTTCGTCTTGGGGTATGGAGTGTTCCGATCGGCGCTTGCCCGCATAGATGACTTCAGCACCCGCACGTACGAGTTTTTGCACCGCAGGGGAGACGAGGCGATCCACCACCACAACGTCAGCTTGTTGCATCAGTCGCAGCGCGCGGACAGTCAACAGGTCGGGGTCTCCTGGGCCGGCCCCCACTATCCAAACTTCTCCTTCGCGAGGGGCTGAGCTGTCGACATTTGCAATGGCCTTTTCCAGCGCTTCTTGTGCCTCTGAGTCACGCCCGGCGTGAACTAAATCAGCGATGGGGCCTTCTACTATCTCCGCCCAAAAGCGTCCGCGTTCACGGCTGTTGCTAATGGACTGATTGGCGCGACGACGGAATTTCTCTAGTAGCGTGGCCAACCGACTGTAACTGGGTGGCAGCAAAGACTCCAGCCGGTTTCGCAGTAGTCGGGCCAAAGCAGGTGAGGCTCCGGTGGTGGTGATCGCTACGCGAATCGGGTCTCGATTGATGGTGGAGGGTAGGATAAAGCCTGCATCCAAACTATGCGTGGCAGTATTGACCAATATGCCAAGTGCTTCGCATTGCCGAGCAATAGAGGCGTTTAGTTTGCGATCATCGGTGGCGGCGATGACCAGCTTGGCGCCTTGAAGGTCATTGTTGTCAAAGGTGCGTTGCTCGCACACGACGCCCTCTAATTCAAGCAGCGAGGGGTCGATATAAGGGGCGACTACACGCACTGCTACATCGGCTTCGCGCAATGATCGCACTTTGCGCGCACCAACTTTGCCGGCACCTATTACCAGTGCGGGTATCAAATCAGAGCGTACAAAAAGGGGAAGGAATTTCATGTTGTCTCCGCAGAGAGGTCGTTGTTGATGGTGTTGTCTACCACCAGCGTGAACGGTTTTTAAACGGCTGAGTGTTTTCTTTTTCCAGGCCGTTTTTCATGGCGATTATCTGATTCGCACGGCCGAGCAGACGCATTTGTACCCATCGCTCCCAGCCGAGCGCCAGCCAGTTGCCACTCTGCCAAGTTTTACGGAATAGCAGTTTTGTGCCCGCGAGCGCATCTGGAGATTTTTCAACAAGCTCCTCGGCCAGCGCTAGGGCGTCAGCCTGCGGCGACTGGGACAGGTGGCTGACTAGACCGAGCTCGTGGGCCGTTGTGCCGTTGATCACCCGGCCCGTCATGGTGAGTTCTTGGGCAACGTCATAGCGGGTGAGCTTGCTCAGCGCGAGAGTGCCGCTCATGTCAGGGATTATGCCCCAGCGTATCTCCATCACTGATAGGCTGGCGTCGGGAGCACAAAAGCGAATATCGGCTCCTAGAGCAATTTGCAACCCGCCGCCAAAGCAGTTGCCGTGTATAGCGGCCAGTACTGGCACGGGTAAGTCACGCCAGCAATTGGCTGTCTTTTGCGCGATGTTGGTTTTACTCCACGGCCACTTGAGAAATATTTTGGCCGCTATTGAAGGCTGTTTTTTAACTGATTTGAAGTCTAGTCCTGCGCAAAAGCTGGGGCCATCACCGCTCAAGACCACCGCCCGAATACGGGTGTCTCGACGAATAGTTTTGGCTGCGTCGATCAGTTGTTCGAACATCGCAAAATCGAGGGCGTTGTGCACTTGGGGTCTACTCAGATGCACATGAGCTATGTGACCTTCTATTTCAATTACTACTCGAGTAGTCGTGCTCATCGGTGGGGTCCTTGTGGCTAGGAGGTTGGGCGAGAACAAAGAATTCTACTGTGCACAGCCCGCTGGTGGGCCTATTTGCTCTTCGTATTTTAAGGAAGCCCGTTTTTCGCTTCCATTGAGTCAGATGCACCGCTAATAAAAAGCCTCGCTTAGGGCGGTTTTGGTCTCTGTTTGTTTTTTGTTGCTCAATTGTAACTCTTTAAGCTGCTTTTCTCGGTGCGTATTGGTACAGCTTAGTGTCGGGCAGGGACTTGTATTTTGTCGCTATGGCAAGAGACGGGTGTTGTTTTCGTGCGTTTGGCTAAGTGCTCTGCAGTCGTTGTGATTATTGCTATATTTCCTAGCCAGCGACCGTTCTCAAGGGAGGAGTGCATGAGCCAGTTTACCAAGCCCCTGGTGGTGACGCCCCTAGCAGATGGAAACACGTGGTTATTGCGGGAAGAGTTTGCCTACTACGTGGGTGAAAATCCGCAAGAAAATTTGGTACTTGTGCCCGTGGGCTTTGTCACCGATTTTGCCACCGTACCTGTTTTTATGCGCTGGTATATCAATAGCTGGGGCAAGCACGGCAATGCGGCAGTGATTCACGATTGGCTGTATTGGCAGCAAGCAGAGCGCTCCGGTTATAGCCGAGCCGAGGCCGATCAAATTTTCTTAGACGGTATGCTCGTGTTGGGTGTAGGGCAGTTTCGCCGGCACTTGATCTATTGGGCCGTACGGCTGTTTGGGGGGTGGGCTTGGAGGCGCGCGCGCTGGGATCGCAAAGACGGCTTTAAGAGGGTGTTTGACGAGATACCAAGTAAGTACTCCACTGAGTTAGGCCGTATGGGGATCATCAAACGAACCTTGTTGCAG
>JBMYWE010000329.1:0-3496 GCA_049607125.1 Granulosicoccaceae bacterium
AAGACGAAAGCAAAGCCTTAGAAACCCTAAAACAGATATCCATGGGAGGTGCCAAAGTTGCCATAGACGATTTTGGCACCGGCTATTCTTCTATGTCTAGGCTGAGAAACCTACCAATCGACCAGATCAAGATTGATCGTTGCTTTGTTCGCGATGTAGTGGACAACCCACAAGACAAGGCAATTGTCGATGCCACTGTCTTTCTAGCCAAAAGTTTAGGCTGCTCAGTCACTGCCGAGGGCGTAGAGACAGCCCAAGCGGCCCAGCAACTTCGCTCTATCGGCTGTGACTTTATGCAAGGTTTTCACTTTGCCAGACCGCAACCTGCCGATGAAGTCTACGCACTGTTGCGCCAAGTACAAGCTGCCGAATCTCTTCCCAAAGCTAGCTGAGACCGTACAAGGGTTCTCGGAAAAACAAGTTCTGCGCAGGATAGCCGCTAAGAGGTATTGCGGTAGCGCCCGTCATACACAAGCTTCAGGCAATGTAAATGTCACAGACTAGTACCACCCAAGCCATCGAACCACAAATCGACGAAATCCGGGAAGACAAAACACCTGAATTCACGCTTCGTTGGACTGTGGTGACTTCACTTGTGGCAAGCGTGACTATCGGTCTCTGGTATCACAACCTGCACAGCCCCACGGACAACCAACCACCGCCGACTGGCGCTTTGACCCAAGTTCCAAGTAGCTCCAACCGTATGCCGACGCCAGAGAACAAACCAGCACTTGAAATCGGCGAAAAAACCAAGCTTTTTATGAACAACAACGCCTATTTATTTGGCACCAGTCGAGGCCCCGAGAGCGCTGCACTATCACAAACAAATAGCTATCGAGTTGGAGTTGGACGAGAAATCGAGCGAGCTTCAGGAGCCAGACTCACCGGCGAAGTGAGCTTTAACATGGGTGAGAACACAACAGGTGCCAGTGGAAAAGAGCTTGCTCAAACGCGTCTGACAGCCGCTTACCTTCGCCAGATAAACGATCAAACCAAACTTAGAGCTGGCTTGAGTACAGATCTTTCACCGGATGAAACATGGTCCACTCTAGAGCTACAGTTCTCAATAAAATTAGAAGATGACCTCTCACTCAAGCTCAACCACGATTATGGTCATTCCCTAGATCGTGATGCCCACGAACACCAAACGGGAATCTCGCTCGAAAAGCGCTTCTAGCCCATCTCCTCTAGCCGTGCAGAGAGAATTCGCACAAAAATTCGTTTTTTCTCAATTAATACTTGAACAATATTTCAATTACGCTATATTAATGAACAAGCGTTCAGGAAAGACGAGCAAACAGTCGATTCTAGGACAAAGTACCAAGCAGATCATGGATGGACTGGCACACGGATGTGCAACTTTGATTGACGACTAGTCTCCTCCGACCCTGAGCACGAATAGATACCTTACGTCTATCATTCGTGCTTTTTTTTGCTCCTAGGGCCAGCTCCTGACAACTCTTCTCGAAACAACTGCGTCAGTGCGCGGATATTCGACTTTCCCGAATAGTTGCTCCTTGAAACAAGCGCAATGCTGCGATGAGGTCCCGGCTCGTCTAGATGCAACGCCGCCAACTCGGAGCTACCAGATAGCAACTGCTGCAGCGCCATCTCTGGCACAAGTGTGGTGCCCATTCGCCCCGCCACCATCTGTATCAAGGTATACAAACTGGTGTGGCCCAAGGCCTGATTGACCGGCTGGATATTAAGCCGACAAGCGGCCATCGCGTGATCTTTCAAACAATGACCATCTTTGAGTAAAAGCAAATCCAGCTTACTGAGCTCGGCTGCCGTCACCTGCGATTGCTGGGCAATCGGCTCTGCTTGGTGCGCAACCAGATAGAAGTCCTCACACCAAAACTCGGCCACTTCCAATCCGTCTAGCGGGTACGGAAGCGCAATGATCGCTGCATCCAATTCACCGCGCCGCACCAATTCCAACAAGCGCTGCGATTGTGCCTCGACAATTGATAGCGGGAAATTGGGGTAATCGCGACGAACGCGGGGTAGCACTTGCGGCAACAAGTACGGGCCTATAGTGGGTATCACACCCAGCGTCATGGGGTAGCTAAGCGGGGCATGATCTTGCTGTGGCAGCTGTCGCAGTTCTTCAACTTGAGCCAATATCTCCCGAGCCTTGTGGAGAACCTGCTCTCCGATGGGGGTCACTAGCACTCGCTTGTTGTCACGCTCGAACAGTTGCGCATCTAGCTGGTTTTCGAGCTCTGCGATGGCGCTGCTCAGTGCAGATTGCGACACGGAACACAACTCCGCAGCTCGCTTAAAATGACGCTCCTTGCCCACGGCTACCGCGTAATTCAGCTGTTTAAGAGAAATCACCAAGTGTGGCCTCAACGTTCGATAAAATAGATTATAGAATGCAATCCTATCAACTTGAATTTATCGAAACAAGTTCGTAGAATTGCTCCCTTTTTGCATTAACCCTTTAAAATCCAGGAGCAACAACTAGCATGTCGATGATCAACCGGTCGATTCCCGAATTCTCTTGCCAAGCCTTCCACAACGGAGAGTTCAAGACCGTCACTTCCGAAGACGTCAAAGGTAATTGGGCCATCTTCTTGTTCTACCCCGCTGACTTCACCTTTGTTTGCCCCACCGAACTCGAAGACATGGCCAAGCACCACGAAGAGCTGCTGAGCTTGGGCGTTGAAGTGTACTCAGTCTCTACAGACACGCACTTCACGCACAAAGCATGGCACGACACCTCTGACGCTATCGGCACTATCACCTACCCCATGCTCGGCGACCCCACCGGCACCATCACGCGCGGCTTCGACGTGATGATCGAAGAAGATGGATTGGCACTGCGTGGCACCTTTTTGGTCAATCCCGAAGGCATCGTCAAAGTGGCAGAGATCCATGACTTGGGAATCGGTCGCTCCGCCAAAGACATGGTTCGCAAAGTTAAGGCTGCGCAGTATGTAGCCACTCACGACGGCGAAGTTTGCCCAGCCGCTTGGGAAGAAGGCGAAGAAACACTGACTCCTAGCCTAGACTTGGTTGGCAAAATCTAAATCTCGCTAGATTCTCTACCGTGTCAGGCACAAAGCTGACACTCTGGGGGCGAACATCCATCGCCCCCACTCTTTCTACTCTTCGAATCACGTACTCATTCATGTTTAGGTGAAGAAATGCTCACGCCAGAAATTCTTGAAGCTGTAAAATCCTACGCAGCCAATATGCGGTCCAAGGTGACTTTCGTCGTGCAGACGGGCGAACACAGCAAGCGAGCCGAATTGCTCCAGTTTCTCAGCTCCCTCGCTGCCACCTCAGACAATCTCGAACTGCAAGAACGCGACACGGGTGGCCAGCTGCGCAGTGCGGTCAGTTTCGCTCTAGAAGTCGATGGGGAGCCAAACGGCATTCAGTTTTCTGGCATTCCCGGCGGGCACGAGTTTAACTCACTGATACTCGCCATCTTGCACAGTTCCGGCACCGAGATGAAGCTAGACAATCAAGTCAAGCGGATAGTAAA
>JBMYWE010000330.1:0-3202 GCA_049607125.1 Granulosicoccaceae bacterium
TTTCCGTTGTGGATATGAATATGAAGGGTTACGATCCGCTGCGTTTTTGTAGCGCTGTGCGGTCGATGGAAAAGACTCGTTTAACGCCGATGCTGGCTTTGGTACGCGGTGATATTCAACCAGAAGTACCGGCACCGGTTCGCGTGCAGGTAGAGAACATTCTCAGTGACACGGTCGGAGCGATCACTGAGGGCAGCTGGACGCTACAGCAAGCGCTCAAGCGTGTGGCGGACGAAGAGCACGGCGTCGTGGTGTTTATTCGCCAGCCGCGCAGTGACAGCGATCTTGTGCGCGCGGTGCAGCAGTTCCAGTTGCAGGGCAGCGCGCCAGACGAACAGGCTGATCCGGACGACAATTACCGCACGCTGGGGATTGGCGCGCAGATACTGGCGGACATCGGCGTGCGCAAAATGCGCTTGCTCAGTTCGCCCAAAACTTTCCACGGGCTGGCTGGTTTTGACCTAGAAGTGACAGAATTTATCGAACAATAGTCGCCTAGCTCGGCGGACTTAACTGAGAAACAACACATGAGTGATTACAAGGTGCTTGAAGGTGGCCTTTCACTGTCTGATGCCAAAGTTGGCATCGTGGTGGCGCGCTTTAACGGTTTTGTGGTGGAGAGTTTGCTACATGGCTCGCTCGATGCCTTGCGTCGCAGTGGACTGCCCGAGGCCAACGTCACAGTGGCTCGCGTACCCGGTGCGTTTGAGTTGCCGTTGGTATTGCAGCGCATGGCAGCCAGTGGCGAATACGATGCCTTGATTGCTTTGGGTGCGGTCATCCGTGGGGCAACTACGCACTATGAATCGGTTGCCAATGAGTGCAACAGCGGTATTGCCCAAGTCATGATGCAGCATTCTATCCCGGTGGTGAATGCGGTGTTGACCACAGAGAGCATCGAACAAGCAATTGAGCGCGCCGGTACCAAAGCCGGAAACAAAGGCGCCGAGGCCGGATTGGTTGCTGTTGAGATGATCAACCTGGTGCGTCAACTGTGAGTGAAGAGCAACAGCCGGATGAATTGCCGGAAGAGCCCAAAGCCGCTAAGACCGGCGGCAGTAGCGCGGTGCAAAAGCGGCGCGCAGCTCGTATGAAAGCGTTGCAGGCACTTTATCAGTGGGACATGGCGGGCGGTAATGTCTCGTCGATTATTGAATTTTTTCGCAGCAGCCAGCCAGATATGGACAAGGTTGAGCATCCTTATTTTGAAGCGCTAGTGCATGGCGTACCCGAACACTTGGGCGAGCTCGACCAACACTTGCAGCCACATCTGGATCGCCCTCTCGACCAACTCGACCCGATTGAGCGATCAATTTTGCGTGCGGGCGTCTTTGAGTTGGCGCACCGGCCTGATGTGCCCTACCGCGTAGTGATCAACGAAGCGGTGGAGCTGGCCAAACAGTTTGGCGCGGAAGATGGGCACAAGTACGTCAACGGAGTACTCGATAGACTAGCGGGGCATCTGCGCTATGCGGAAAGCGCTGCTCTGCGAAAAAAGTAGGCTAATATTGCGCACTAGAACAAGCGAAGGTCGAGCTGTCGAGGCCCTTGCACCACACAATCAAGGAGCGCTTGGTGACCGAGTTTGAACTAATTGAAAAATACTTTAAGCGCGAGCAAGAACGCTGTCGTTTCCCTGCTGAACTGGGTGTGGGCGATGACTGCGCGCTGATGTCTGTGCCCCGGGGGATGCAGCTGGCGACGTCGGTCGGTACGTTGGTGTCGGGGGTGCATTTTGAGCATGGCACTTCGCCGGTAGATGTCGCCAGTAAAGCCCTATGCACTAATTTGGCTGATTTGGCGGCAGCGGGCGCGCTACCGGCGTGGGTTAGTGTGTCGCTGACGCTTCCGCGTCCAAGCCGTACATGGGTACGCAAATTTAGCAACCGTTTGTTTGCCCTGGCCGACGCGGTGCAAGTGCAGGTGGTTGGTGCCAAGGCCACGCGCGGGCCGCTGGCGGTGACCGTGCAAATTTACGGTATGGTCGAAGAGGGTATGGCGCTTATGCGCCGTGGCGCCCAAGTGGATGATCGGATATTTGTGACCGGCACTTTGGGTGGCGCTGCTTTGGCCGCTCGCCAACTTGAGCGAGGAGAAACCCCCGACAAAGATTGTCTGCGTCGACTGCGAGCGCCAATTCCTAGGCTCGGTATTGGGCGTGCGATTCAGGGCTTGGCCACCAGTTGCATTGATCTCTCCAACGGTCTCAACCAAGATCTCTCCCATTTGTTGCGACAGAGCGGTGTGGGTGGCACGCTTAAACTTGATGCGATTCCGCTGCCTGCCGCGAGTGGCCCACTGGGCATGACAGGCTTGGATTTAGCTCTCTACGGTGGTGACGACTACGAACTCTGCTTCACCGTACCCGAAGACAAGGCGGCCAGGCTGGCTGATATCCCGGCTATCATGGGGCAGATAAGCTGTGTTGGCGTGGTTGAAGAGGAGCTGGGGCTGCGCGGCGCCAGTGCCCGAAAAGAGATCGCTAACTTGGCGAGCCGAGACTATCAGCATTTTGGCTCGAGCGAAGCTTTGTCATCGTGAAGCCAGGCATTGAACATCTGAAACACCCTGTGCATTTGCTCGGTCTGGGCATTGGCTCGGGTTTGGCGCCGGTCGCTCCTGGTACCTTCGGCACACTGGCTGCTTTTCCCCTCTATTTTTTGCTCAGCGGATTGTCACTGCCGCTGTATGCGCTCGCCGTATTGTTGAGTGCCGTCGCCGGTATTTGGATCTGCGGGCAAACGGCCGATGCGCTCGGAGTGCATGATCACCCGGCGATAGTTTGGGATGAGTTTGTCGGCTTGTGGATCAGCCTGTTCGCCGCTCCACTCGGCTGGTTGCCTGCGCTTTTAGGCTTTGTTTATTTTAGATTTTTTGATGTGCTCAAACCTTGGCCTATAGGGTGGCTGGACAAGCATGTATCTGGAGGCCTGGGGATTATGCTCGACGATATTCTCGCTGGTGTCATGGCTTGTGTCTGCCTTCACGTCACGCTCAAGGTTCTCTAGTCGTTTAACTCTAGGTTTTCCAGGGTTACATACAGCTGTGGCTGGTAGCCGTTGAGGTTCAGGCTGACCAGGTCAAAGTTACTGATATGCCACAGTGGTATGACGGGTGCTTCGAGGTTGGCGATGGAAGCAGCGCGCTGGAAAAGTTCGGCTGTGTTGTTACTCTTCGCGCGAGAAATCAACTGTTCAAACTC
>JBMYWE010000330.1:3212-3496 GCA_049607125.1 Granulosicoccaceae bacterium
TTGGCTCGCTCACCTGTAACCTGGCATGACAACAGCGGCACTAGGAAGTCGTCAGGTCTTGAAAGAGGCCTTTCCGATTGCCAATTCACTATTGCTATCTGCATCTCGCCTTTTTGCAGTGTCTCTACTAGCGAATGCAGATCGTCGTGAAAGTTTATTTTTAACCCGAGACCAATAGATTCTAAGTCGCGTTGCAGTATTTCTGCCAGACGTTGAGGGTTTGGGAATGCAGGGCTTGGTCTGGCGTTGATTTGTAGCGTGAGTTCAATCTCTTCTAGTGCATA
>JBMYWE010000331.1:0-3490 GCA_049607125.1 Granulosicoccaceae bacterium
TTTTATTCTGCGAAGATTCGAATGCCAGCAAAGGCTGCTGCATTGACCGATGGAAGGCGTATCGGCGGTGTTCAATCGAGACTTTATGCCACTCTAGATTAAACCCAGTTAATTATTGAAGCGCACTGAACAGCGAGATCTCAGTGGCTTAACTACCCATACTTATTGACGAAGCTTGTTGCATTAAAAAAACCGGTTTTTTAGCCAAAACCTTAAGGTTTAACCTAAAAAAGCACACTCAAACCTGAGTCCACTGGCGTTGAATGTCACCCGGTAGGTATTTAGCGGCTCAAGCGTTAATTGCTACCAGTCATTGAAGCTCGGCAATCATCTCTTGCACAAAAGAAATACCCGCAGCCGAGTGCAAAAATGTCAGAGGCAACATACCTGCGTCTAACGACGCCTGATAAATTCTATTGGCCTCCCTCTCCGCGAGTCGTCGATTACCTTGATGCCAAGGGCAAGCCACTTTAAACCGGATGGGAGCCTGTGCGCTGGGGGCACTCGCCAAGTAGAGCTGCTGCTGGTCTTTCACCCAGTGGCTTTGATACAAATCGAACATAAAACTTCCACCTAATCCGCTGTTACCAAACTCAATCGAAGTAATACGCGCTAGTGTGCAGGAGCACTCGGGGGCGCACTGGCAACTCAATCACACTTCTGGCAAAAAACACCGATTCAGTTGCATTCGTAGCGCAGACAGGGTGCTAACTCTGGCGAAAGTCTCAACATTAAGACCGAACGAGCACTCCAGGCCATCGGTTATTAGACACTCAGGGAGTTTTTAAACACTGTCCGTGGGCTCGGGAGTCAAGATCAAACACGTGCATGAACCCGTGTCACTTAGTGGATGCAGCCAAACAGTCCGTCAAGACAAGCTGCCGCACCTATCAATATCAAGCACTTAAATCCAAGCTCTCAGATTCGACCTCGACGTTGTCTAGTAACACCAACCGAGAACAAGCTTCATCACTGTTCCCGAATCAAGCTCTTTGCACAATATGCCGATAGCCTTCGAATATTCTTATCGATAAGACCGACATGCGATTCTCTCGATACTCAACTCTGATTCCCTGGGTCTTAGCCGCTCTATTTTGGCTTCCGACCGCGCATGCAGGCTCCATGCATACCTCGCTTTATCAGCAAGCCGGTTTGGATCAGCATTTCGAGAATCTCTGGCGGGAGATAGATGCAGAGTACCGGTCGCTTCCCAAACGCCAGGTGGCTCCCGCCGTAGACGAAAAGGTGCAAGAGCACATTCGACAGCAGTTTGATCCAGCGCACCTAAAAAGCACGATTCTAGAGTTTTGGCAAAACCAACTATCAAGCGCCGATGTCAGTGTGATCAGCCAATGGCTTGGCTCGGCCACCGGGCGCAAGCTAACACTGGCTGAAATTGATGCCTCGCTGTCAAACGACGACGCGCAGTACAGCCGTTACCTAGCTGACCTAAAAAACTCTCCGCCTACCAAGTTGCGCATCGATTTGCTGCGACGCCTAGACAAATCCGTGCGCGCCAGCGCAGCGAGCACTGATCTAGGTATCCATATCAATTTAGCTGCAGTCACAGCTCAGCACGCCGCTGGACTCGCCCCCGCCGATGCCAACACACCGGAGCAACAAGCCAAGTCGCACGAGAGTGATCGCGCCTTTATTCGGGCCATGATGCGCCAAAGTACTCTGAAATATAATTTGTTCACTTACCGCCACCTCGACGATCAGGCCCTGCGTGAGTACATCGGCTTCGCCGAGTCTCCAGCGGGTGAGAACTACCACCGCAGCACGTTTTTCGCCGTGAGAGAGGCTATGAACAAAGCCACACTGGAACTGGAGCGTCTACTGCTCGGTCAAAATCAACAAGCGAGTCGATAGATCACCGCTTTATTTCACCGCCTCTACAGCGAAATCACCATGCTAAAACTGACTAAATTTGCGCTGGTTGCCGTTGGCTTGACCACATCGACTTCGCTGTTGCTTTTGGCGGGCGCGAACGCCGACCCCGCTAAAGACGGCTTACTTGACAAGGCTCGCCCCGTGCAGCAGCAACCGGCGCCAGGCCACAGTTTTATGGATCCGACTTTCCATCACACAGTGACCCGCTTGACCAATAGCACCAAGAGCTCCACCGTTGGCGAGCAGCACATTATCAAGACCGAATATTCGCGGGTACAAGCAGAAAACGCGGACGGCTCAAAATTACTCGTTCTCGCTCCCAACACCGAAGGACAGCTGCAATACGCCTTAATGAACACCGATGGTAGTCAACTGACGGTAATTGATCTCCCCAGTGGGAACTCAGCAGGTTTGGATTATCTGCACGATGAAACAGAAGCTCGCTGGCATCCACAGCAAAGCGACGTTATCCGATTTATCAAAGGACAAAACTCCTACGTCGGCGGGCTCGAGGTTTACGAATACAATATAAAGAGCAAAGAAGTGCGGGTGCTGGCCGATCTGCGCGGTAAACTGCCCAAGCATTGGGGTAGTGAACTCTACGGCATGACACACTTTGAAGGCGAGTACAGCAGCGATGGGAATCGTCTGGCTTGGTCTATCGAAACAGCCGACAACAACGCCGAAGAGCCGGTCGGCTACGTTGCCTTTGATCTGCGCAACGGCGGCCAGGTGCTCGGCACTCTCGACTACGACGGGCGCGATCACGATCACTTGAGTATTTCTCCCTCCGGACAATTCGTCGTCATTTCGGCACGCGACAAGACTAGCGCCTTCCCTGTCAACTTTTCAAATGAGCGGGTGCTTATGCGCGAAACGCAGCACTCTGACCTCTGTGTCGATAGTACTGGCAACGACTGTTACGTCGCAGTCTCCTTTGATGACACACAAAACCCCGACTACGGCTGGGTGTACATGGTGGAGCTCGCCTCAGGTAAACGCACGCGTTTGCTCAACGTATTTGGCGAAGGTAATACATCGCTTCATTTGTCTGCTCGCGGTAAAAACGTCCCTGGTTGGGCGGTGCTCTCCACCTATAACTGTTCTGCTGGCAACAGCGCTGATCACGCCACCCGACTGTGTGATCGGGTCTCGTTACTCGAGTTGAACAACAACCCACGCATTATCCCTGTCGCTTGGACCCAGAGCAGCGGTGACAATTATTACGCCGAACCTCACGCGAGTCTAAATAATGACGGTAGCCGAATTTATTTTAATTCGGACTGGGGAAAGCTTGGCAAAGTCGATGTGTATCGCGTCGATGTTCCCCTCTCTACCTACTGAGTTGAGCCCCAAAAAAACCCTATTTCGTTAAAAAAATGAAATATTTGTCTTTTTTTGCCGCTATGCGCCGAAATCTGCCCCACTTATTGCAAGGCAGAAGTTGGCTAACTAACACTCAGGAATAAACAAGATGACTGCCACGCGCAAAGCCGCAACCAAAACAACTAAGGCAACCGCAACTAAGCGTGCTGCCACCACTCGTAAAACTCCTGCTAAAAAAGCATCTGCGGCTAAAAAGCCCACTGCTGCACGT
>JBMYWE010000332.1:0-3484 GCA_049607125.1 Granulosicoccaceae bacterium
TCTATTTTTCGTTTTTACACTATGGCCAATTTGTGACTCGACTAGCAACCGAAAAAGAAGACGCCGTTGCCGGCATTATCAGTGGACAGAATGTTTGGGTGCACTCTATGGCGGCGACGCCAGTGCCGTTGTTGCAAGGTTTGGCGCAGCGAGCCCCTGAACTCAGCGACGTGAACTTGTTGCAACTGCACCTGGAAGAAGTGCCCTTTCTGGCTGCGCCTGCTCTTAAGGGGCATATTCGCAACCGTTGTTTTTTTGCGGGGCCTGACACGCGGGCGTTGATCAATCGAGGTGACGCCGACTACGTTCCTATTTGCCTGTCAGAAATACCTAAGGTTTTCCGACGCGAACAAACTCGCATAGACGCCGCTTTAATTCAGGTATCCCCGCCGGACAAACACGGCTTCTGTTCACTGGGGGTATCCGTAGAGGCAACGCGAGCGGCGGTGGAGCACGCCGAGCATATCGTTGCGCAAATCAACCCTGAAATGCCCTCGACGCGAGGCGACTCTTTTATTGCCTTTAAAGACATTGATGTAGCCTATGAGCTTAAAAGGCCTATATTTGCACGCGATCCGGCCGTGCCGAGTGATGTGCACACGGCTATCGCCAAGAACGTGGCTAGCTTGGTGCGCGATGGGGATTGCCTGCAAACGGGTATTGGTGGTATCCCCGATGCTGTGCTGCAGCAGCTCGGTGGCCACAAAGACCTCGGTGTACACACGGAAATGTTTTCCGATGGTCTGATTAATCTCGTTGAGAGCGGCGTGGTGAACAACAGCCGCAAACGCGTGCACCCCGGTAAAATTGTCACCGGGTTTGTGATTGGCAGTCGCGCGCTTTATGACTTTGTCGATGAAAACCCCGAAGTGGTGCTGCTGGACATCGAATACGTCAATAGCATCAATACCATTAGCCGCAATGACAACGTCATCTCGATCAACAGCGCGCTACAGGTTGATCTCACCGGCCAAGTGTGTGCCGACTCCATCGGCTCGACTATCTACTCTGGTGTCGGTGGTCAGTTGGATTTTGTGATGGGCTCTTGCCTGTCCAAGCAGGGACGCTCCATTATTGCGCTGCCTTCCACCGCCTCGGGTGGCAAGCTGTCGCGCATCGTCACGCAGTTAAATGTCGGCGCAGGGGTTGTGACAAGCCGGGCCAACGTGCATTACGTGGTGACTGAATACGGCGTGGCGGCCATGCGTGGGCGCTCCACCCGCGAGCGGGTGGCGGCTCTTGTCGAAGTGGCGCACCCCGATTACCGTGAGTCTTTGCTTCGCGAGGCGCGCGAAAGGTTACACGTACAGGTGTAACTAATACGCCAAGTCCATTGGCCCAGTATTCTCCCCATCTGCCCAGTCGAGCTACACTTTGCTCAACAGAAACGAAGTGGGAGACCCTCTTGAGCGCAGACTCACCTAACCCCGTGCTAGCCGAACTCACGCGAGGCCCATTGGTAGAGAGCAGGCATCGCGGAGCGGTGGCCGTGGCCACTGCCGATGGTCGCTTGCGCTACGCCTGCGGCGATGTGGATTCCCCTGTCTTTGCCCGCTCGGCGCTCAAACCTCTACAGGCAATTCCGCTGCTGGAGACAGGAGCTGCCGATGCCTGCGGCGCGAGTGATGAGCAAATAGCGTTGGCCTGTGCCTCTCACAATGGCGAGGATTGCCACCACGATCTCGCTGCCCAGTGGCTCTCGGACCTGGGGCTGGATGAATCACATCTAGCCTGTGGTGAAGATGCTCCTTTAGGTGAGGCGGCGCGCGAGCGATTTTTCAGAGCCGATCGACGGCGAGGCAGGCTGTTTCACAATTGCTCTGGCAAGCACGCCGGCATGTTGGCCGTTTGCTGTCACTGTGGCGATGGTGTGACCGACTACCAAGCACATCATCACCCTTCTCAGCAACGCTGGCTGCGAGTGCTGGGTGAAATGTGCGACCTCGATGGCACGTCGTTGCCCTGGGACTACGACGGCTGTGGGCTGTCGGCCCCCGCCACGCCTTTGCGCTCACTCGCTACTGGCATGGCCCGCATGGCTGACCCCAGCGGCTTGGCTAGCGCTAGGCAACAGGCCTGTGAACGGGTGCATCAAAGTGTCACTGCTCACCCCTATCTGGTAGCGGGTGAGCAGCGAGCTTGTACGCAGGTAATGCAGGTGCTCGGTGAGCGGCTTACAGTAAAAGTGGGGGCAGAGGGAGTCTACGCCGGGTTTATTCCTAGTTTGGGTCTGGGTTTTGCCCTCAAAGTAGATGACGGTGCTCGCCGAGGTGCTGAGATAGCATTGGGTGGTTTGTTGGGCCAGTTGGGTTTACTAGACGATGATTCTGCAGTCCAACTCAGCGACATAATCCAGCCCCAACTGCGCAACTCCCGCGGCGATGTAGTAGGTCTCGGGCGCGCAGCGCGGAGCTACCTAGAGAGCTGGGCATGAGCGCGGTCGCAGCGCAAAATGTCTGGCGGCAGTGGCGGCTGGCTGATCGCTTGGCCCTACTGGCACGCTGGCAGGCGCGACAGAGTGTTGAGGTAAGAGCGGGTTTGGCGCTGTTGCAAGAGCAGGCACCTGGCGCCGACCATCAGCTAGTGAGTCGCCTGTCTGATGGTCGTCGCCAGATGGCAGGCACGGGGCCGCTTGGGGTGGTGGAGCTCGTGGCGGACGGTGCAGATCAAAATTGTGCCGCGCTTGTAGTACACATGGTTTGGGCTTGCGCCCTGGGTAATGCAGTGAAGCTTCCGGCGGGCTCGGAGCTACTGGGCAACGCTGTCCAGTCTCTGCGTGAACTGCTGGTGTCTGCAGACCCCGTTCTCGAGACGTTGGTGGCGCTCAAGTCGGAGCACAATGATAGCTGCGCGTATCGGCGAGAGATTAGCTCAAAGCCAGTACAGATAGTGGTGACACCCTCTGCGGACTTGCAATTACTGATCAAAGACGCACAACATGCGGCACGACTCTCGGGTTCAGTGCTCTGGGTAAATCACGCGCTACATTTTGAAGTGGGGCTGCGTCTGCCCAATGCGCAGGCCATCGAAAGCTCCGATCAGTTGGCAAACAAGCTGAAGCGTGGACAGCTCTGTATGCTCGCCTGTGGGCACGTGTTGGAGCAACTGAGCACGCTGTACAATACAAATGCGGGGAGACTGGCTTTCTACAGCTCAGATTATGCTGAAATTCAGGCTGCCTGTGAAATTGCCTCCATCTGTGGTGAGAGCCTAGCGGTCAATACCGTCGACCTGCCACCATTTGGTCTCTATGAAGCGCAAGCCCTGTACCGTCGACCCAGTATGGTGGTGATGTATGAGTAAAGCCAAGCCGCTGCCGCTGCCGCTTCTGTTGTCGATTGTTGTGGCTGTGATGCTAATGGCCACTGCTGTGCTCAAAACCGCCGACACACCTGGCGAGCAATACCTAGAGCAATCCTTACAGCGGGCCCTGTTAGCATTCGCCACCGCGCGCGCTCTCAATGGTGTGATCTCGGTGGCGCAG
>JBMYWE010000333.1:0-3484 GCA_049607125.1 Granulosicoccaceae bacterium
TTTGATCGGCGTTCATCGACTTCCATATTCCAGGCAGGGGAGCCGGGTTTGTAGACGATAAGGCCAGCGTCTGGGACTTCGTAGACCTCGAAGTGGCGGAGGGGTTCCTCTGCTTGTGCGGTGGAAAAAAGCAAAGCAGTAAAAACAAATGGTAATGTCTTGATAGAGCAGGTCATCGTCTTAACTCGGGTACTTTGTTGGAAACCTTGGATTAAGCTCTCTTGAGAAATTGAAGAAAAGCGCTAAGGTTTGACGCCATCTTCGAATATACACCCGTCCAGCTGGGCGTCATCCCAGCAGGTGTCCTTTAGGCTTGCTCCACGAAAATCCGACCCTCTCAGGTCAGCACGGCTAAAGTCCACATCGTCGAGAATTGCACCTGCAAAGCATGTGTTGGTAGCGGTCGCGTCGCTTAGGTCAGCAGAGCTAAAGTTAGCTTGTCGACAATTGAGTTCAGTAAGGTTGCAGGCTTGCATATCCGCGTCTTCAAAGCAGGCGGACTCTGCATCAAGGCAGCAAGAAAACGAAACGCTGGCTAGATGCGCATGATGAAAATTGGTATGCCTGAAATTACATTCCATGAAGATAGCGTTTGCCAACGAAGCGCCGCTGAAATCAGCAGAGTTAAAATTACTGCTGTAGATACTGGCTCTGTCGAGCGTCGCGTCCCTAAATACTGTTTTATGTGCGGAGACACCTTCAGCGAAAACCCGTGAGCAATCTAAACCGCTTAAATCAAGGCCGTCTAGGTTGATACCACTGTCGTCCATCTCATCTAGTGACACGGTTGCTTGAAATGCCCTAATGGCACTGTCCATTTGTCTGTGGCTCCTCGTGAGTGGGATTGTTAAAAAAACTAGTCGTTGTGCGGATTAGGGGGCGGCGGATCTCTCAAGGGGTAGCGTGATCGAAGTACGCTCTTTTTTCCTTTACGCCCGCTACTTCGATAGTTTCTATCGGGATCGAAATCAGCGACTGTGAATATCTCGAGTGGATCGAGGTGTTTCATGGCACGATCGCGGTGCGCGATAATATCCATGTACTCGTGGTTCCAGGGTTCACGGTCTTGGCCTAAGCTCAACCGAATCCCTCCCCAGTCTTGTTCGTCGCAGACAACAGACGGTGTTTTTAACACATTGTCTCGCCCCAGCTGATCCAAATACCAAGGGCCGATCCATGTGTGCATGGCCAGACCAGCTGGGCCAAGTTCCCAGAAATCGACAGGTGCCATGCAGGAGGCTGGGCGGAATTTCAGGACCGAGATGACCTCCTTGGGGCTCATGCCAGATACGTCTGGGCGTATGTCGTGAGAGAGCGTGGCAATATCGGGCTGGTAGGCCGCGACGAGTTCATTCGCCAATTCGAAGGCGGCGGCGATAGCTTTCTTTGATTGTTTTGGGTTGAAGCCTAGCTTGATGAAAGGTTGATCTTGAGCGTCGAAATACCCAAAGTACTTTACCGTCTTTGTTCGCCACAAATAAACGGTGCCGTACCCCTGCCTATTTGATTTGTCGGCTTCTGCAATAACTGCTTCGCGGTCATAGGGTTGGCGTTTGCGCTCTTCAAACCCCCAGTACTGGGGTTCGAATTTTTGGTCAGACTCAAGCGCGTTCATTACGTTGTTCAGCACATTATGATCACGCAGATCGTTTATGCCAAACATAGATAGAGAAAATGAAGGTGCAGCGAAGGTGCTCATTGGATCAATCCTTTCATTCTATTGCTACCCAACTGTTGGAATTTCTGTCCCAAGTGTGGGTGTATTTGCCGGAGTTGTGGTCGTAGTAAAGAACTGTGCTTTTTTCACCTAACGGACCACTGGGTCTGGCAGTGGGGGTGCCGTCTACTACGGGTGCATCACTTGAAATAGCGACGTAGTGTTTGGCTTTGCTT
Organism: Granulosicoccaceae bacterium; assembly: GCA_049607125.1. Classification (GTDB taxonomy): domain Bacteria; phylum Pseudomonadota; class Gammaproteobacteria; order CALCKW01; family CALCKW01; genus CALCKW01. The sequence continues at coordinate 1,894 of JBMYWE010000333.1, forward strand.
GTGTCAATCTCATTGCCGTTTGCGTCCAGCGAAGTGCCGGTTCTCTGACCTTCTAACTGGCCCGTATTGTACACCACTGGGTTCTGGCCGCTTACGTCTTTGTGTTCGACAATTGCAATCACATTGCCGTCTTGGTCTTTAACTATTGTATCGGGAATGCTGGTCTCTACTCGGTTGTCGCATTGGACTCGGCATTCGATTTTAGCGTTGTTGTCGATGATTTCTGCGTCTTCTCCAAAAACTTGGTCTAGATCATTTCTGGCATTCGTTTCCCGTTCAATACCTTGGGTTCGATTGTCTCTGATCGTTTTTAGCTGTTCATCCCACTTGTCTCTGTCGGCCGTCTCTCCTAGGCGTTCCTTGTTTGTTTTATAGCGCTCCCAGCGGATTTCATCTGCTTCGGGCGTGTTCCCTCCTGCGGCCGCGATTCTCCTTTTGAAATCAGCAATTTCATTAGTAGTTAAACCTTTGTACGTCGAGTCGTATCTGGTGGGGAGTTCGCATACTTTGTTAGCATTGTGCACCCAGATTTGGGCGTCACTAGCAAAATAGCTAGGCGTGTTTTTAACGCTAAAATTATAAACAGGTGCCGTCTTTGCAACTCTCTCAGACTTCAGTACTGATATGTCTCCATCGAGAGTAGCGAGTATGTCCCCTGGCTGGATATCACCTGCGGTCATCCAACCTGCGCCCTGTACCCAAACAGGGTGCTCATCCGTCAGAGCGATCTCGCTACCGTACTCTAGAGAGATCGAGATATAGTTGTCTGCTAGGCGATCGAATGTGTCAAGAATTGGCTGAGTTGAGGTGCTGAAACCGGCGTCATCTCGAGAAACGACAATGTCATAGGCCTCAAGTGACTCTATAGGGACAGCACCGCTGGGTGTCCAAATAAGTGTACCTGCCGGAAAGCTAGCGCAGACATCCTCGATTTTCTTGATGTACTTAGCCAGCTTGTCACTGATCTTGGCGATTTTGCCCACGACGTTCAGCGCGGCGACGGGGCTGACTTCCTCACCGATGATGCGACCGATGTCTTTCGGGCCGCAGTTCATGAGCTGCTGGGCCTTTTCACCCAGATCATCCATCAAGGCTTGCACGACGTCTTTTAGAAACTGGATGGGATCGTCCCAGATGCTTTTGAGAATCTCGGTGACGGCATCCCAATCGGTGAAGACGTCTTTGACCAACTCCCAGATATCGCCCAGTTGTTGTTTGAAGCCGTCGATCAGGCCAGTGAAGAAATCTTTTGCCGCGTTCCAATTGCCTTTGAGCCAGCCGTTGTACTGATCGTCGGTCCACTTGGTCTCGCACTCGATCTCTTCCTCGGGTTCAGGATCTGTGGGATCTGTGGGATCGGTCGGGTCCTTGGGATCATCATCCTCGCCCTCAAGCTCCTCGCGCTGTTCCTCTGCATCTTCTTCGCTAAAGTCCTCAGGCGGTACGGTGCCGGTGCCGCCGGGGTCTAGCTTGGTTTTTAGGCTGAGCTGGGCTTCGTCTTTGCGGGCGGCGGTTTGCATGCGGCCGATGGCAACGCTGGTGATGGGCAGGCGTGGAGGATCGGCTTGGTAGTAGTGTTTTCGGTCCGGGT
>JBMYWE010000334.1:0-3480 GCA_049607125.1 Granulosicoccaceae bacterium
AAAGCTACGTAGACCCTGAAATAAATGGTTGGTAAGTGCCTGAACATGATTGGGAATATCATGGGTATTTTCTACTTCCATATTATCTTCAGAGCTGCTTTCCTCAGAGCTGCTTTCCTCTTTTCTCGATGTTGTGAGGAAATTTGGCATGGAATATAACAGCAATCGGTCGTGAGTGTGTAGAGCTCTCGCAATGTACATTCTTTATATGAAAATGCCGTAAAGACAACGAGGGTCCAAAAGCAGAGGTTTCTACCCCTAAAAACCACACGTCTCTATGTCTTCGTATCCGTCCGGCAAACCCATCTTCTGCCGCGCCACTTTGCCGCTAATGTAGGTGCACACCTAACATTAAGTGGGCACCTGCATGGATAACAAAGCATCTCCTCCAGAGACTATCAAGCGTCGCCGGAAGTACACCCGCGAGTTCAAGCAGCGGGCCCTCACCGAGAGCTGCCAACCCGGTGCCTCGCTCGCTTCAGTCGCAGTTCGGTATGGGCTCAACCCCAACATGGCTATTTTGGCCCAAACCAATGGGATGGACTCCTCCTCTTCCACCGGCATCGATGTGCCAGACTGATTAGTTGGGTACCAGTCGAGGATATGAAGGAGGAGCCCGTCATGAAGATTAGTAGAGTGGGTGTGGATTTGGCAAAGAGCGTTTTTCAGGTCCATGGGGTCGATACCAGTGATCACCCAGTGTGGCGGCGCCAGCTCCGCCGAAACAACTGGATTCAGGTACTTGAGCAGAATGCTCTACCTGGCTGCGTGATTGGCATGGAGGCCTGTGCCGGAGCACATCACTGGGGCCGCGAGCTGCGGGCACGGGGATTCGATGTCAGGTTGATCGCCCCCCAGTTTGTGAAACCTTATGTGAAGAGCAACAAAACTGACCGGAACGACGCTGAGGCAATCTGCGAAGCGGTGAGCAGACCCTCCATGCGATTTGTGCCGCTGAAGACGATCGATCAGCAGGACATTCAGGCCATCCACCGCGTACGCTCCGAACTGATCAAATCCAGGAACGCCAAGGCTAACCAAATTCGAGGCCTGGTGGCCGAATACGGCATTGTGGCTCCAAGGCAAATCGCCCAGCTTAGGAAAGCGATACACCGGTGGCTAGAAGATGCTGAGAATGGGCTGACATGCCGCTTCCGACGACTGCTCGCCGGAATGAGGGAGGACCTGGCGGCATTGGACCAGCGCATCAAAGTTCTCGACCTGGAGGTCGCCGAGGTGGCCAAGGCCGATCCCACCAGCCAGAGATTGATGCAACTCCAGGGCGTCGGCCCCTTGATCGCCACCGCATTTGCCTCTTCACTGGGCGATGGTCGGTCATTCAGAAAAGGCAGGGAATACGCGGTCTCACTTGGGCTGACGCCCAGGCAACATAGTTCTGGCGGTAAAGACAGGATGCTGGGCATAAGCAAGCGCGGTGATGCCTATATGCGCATGCTTCTGATCCAAGGTGCCAGATCCGTGATGCTTCGAGCAGAAGGCAAGGACGACCCGCTCAATCGCTGGGTCCAGGGCCTAATGGCGCGCAAGCACTCGAACGTCGTCGCGGTCGCACTGGCGAGCAAAACAGCGCGTGCCGCTTGGGCAATCGTCCGGAATGAGGCCGAATATAAACCAGAATTGATGGCTGCAGTGGCTTAGTCGCTGCTTAAGCTAATCAGGCAGGAGGTACTTCTACTACGATTGCAGAGCATTCTTGGTGATGGTGAACAGGTCGAACCGACGCCGGCAGAACCCGTTTTTCGGCTAGGGCTTCGAGCCCGACAAACCGCAAGGGAGCTGGCGTGCGGATAGCCCATTAGGGTCCCGTGCCACTGGCACGATGAAGACCGGATACACGTGAGCAGTCGATCCACTCATCGTTGAAAAGAACGCTTGCAAACGAGGAGGAGTCCATACACGCCGATTATGTGTAATAGTCGCGACCTGATCTGACAGTTATCGGCTCGATAGCCGTACAGTTGTCAGATCAGTTCAACTCACTGACCTTTGCTTCCCACAGCTCACGTCCATCGTGCAACGTTTGCATAGGAGTCCTTCCGCAGCACATCTTACCCTGATGGCAGCGTTCGTTGTTATAGCTGTCGACCCAGGCATCTAAATCGGCCTGTAGGGCCTCGAGTTCCGTGTAAAGATTCTTACGGAACGTGATCTCGTAGAACTCTTCTTTCACCGTCCGGTGGAAGCGTTCACAGATACCGTTGGTCTGCGGGCTATAAGCTTTCGTTTTCGTGTGATCGATGTCATTCACAGCCAAGTATAGCTGGTAATCATGACGCTCTGGTCGGCCGCAATACTCGGTGCCGCGATCGGTCAAAATGCGGAGCAGTCCAACGCCATTTTCCTCTAGCATAGGCAATACGCGATCATTCAGGAGATCAGCCGCGGTGATCGGCGTTTTCGTGGTGTACAGTTTGCAAGCAGCAACCTTGCTGTAAGTGTCCACGAAGGTTTGCTGGTATATCCGCCCGATGCCTTTGATCGTGCCCACATAGTACGTGTCTTGCGACCCCAGATAGCCCGGGTGCTCGGTCTCGATCTCTCCATGCAGCGCGTCTGAGGCACGCTGCTGCTCAAGCGCTACGACCTGGGCCTCCGTTAACACAATACCTTCTTCAGCGACCTTCTTTTCCAGGGCCTTCAGGCGCAGTTTTCGGCTTTGCAGGGTGTGTCGCAGCCAAATGCTTCGTACGCCACTGGGCGAAACAAACGTGCCTTGCTTCCGCAGCTCGTTACTGACTCTGACCTGGCCGTGTGCGGGGTAGTCCAGTGCAAACTTAAGTACTGCTTGTTCGATAACCGGCTCCACGCGGTTCTTGGGATTAGGCTGTCGCTTCGACTTCTCCAGTAGCGCATCAACGCCACCTTCATCTCGAGCAGATTGGTATCGATAGAACGTGTCGCGTGAAACGCCCATCATTTGGCAGGCTTTGGACACATTACCCAGCTCCTCGGCCAGGTTCAGCAATCCGATCTTGTTTCTGATGATTCTCTGTGTAGACTGATTCATGAGGGTTATCTCTATGGTTTTGATTGATAGGTCGCACTTCTATCAAAACCGATAACCCTCACTTTTTTCAAGCTAGGTGTCAGATCAGGTCTGAACTATTACAGATTATGCGCTGCTCCGCAAATTCGGCGGTTTGGGCCAATAAGACCAGCTTGCAGCTTATCTATCTTCGGATACTGTCGTACTACCTACATTTTCTTTTTGTCGTTACGGTTGGTCAATTGAGCCTGGAGGCCAGCTACAGCACCCTGCAATGCTCCCAATTCACCGAACAAAGCATGTTGCTGTTTGTAGGCGCTGAATTCCTGTTCAATCGATGTGGTAGCTGCCTTTTGTTCTTCAAATGCTGCCTGTAAAGCCGTGTTGTTTTCCACCCGAGCAACTAGCTCCGAGTCGAGTTTCTCGTTCTGGCGAGTAAGCTCTTTCATGCTGGTTTCCAGGGCAATGATTGT
>JBMYWE010000335.1:0-3458 GCA_049607125.1 Granulosicoccaceae bacterium
ATCCACGTAGCCAGCACAATCTCACCGTGCTTCCCGACGGCACCGTGCTAGCCACGGGTGGCCATAGCAGTACAGAGGTGCTAATTGATGTGGACTCGCCTGTTTTTCCCAGCGAGCTCTGGGACCCAGAGACGGGGCAATGGACCGAAATGGCATCGCTGTCTCGCACACGACAATATCATTCGGTGGGTTTGTTGCTGCCCGATGCACGTGTGCTGGTGGCCGGTGGTGGCTACTGTGGCCCCTGCGACACGTACAACTACCACGAGCAAAGCGCCGAGATATTCAGCCCACCGTATTTGTTTGATGCCAACGGTGATCCAGCAGCGCGGCCAGATGTTAGTGCCACGCCGGAGCGAGTCAACTACGCCTCCAGTTTTAACTTTGAACTGCAAGGCGGCGCGGATCTGGAGAGGGTCATCCTGCTAAAGCCGGGCTCAACTACCCACTCGCACAACCAAGATCAGCGCTATATCAGTCTCGACTTCACGCGCAGCGGCTCCACGGTTACCGCAGTCGCTCCAGCCACCCGCAACCTGGCGCCTCCAGGCCACTATATGTTGTTTGCGCTCGACCAAAACGGCGTGCCTTCGGAGGCGGCATTTGTATTGGTGGGGCAGCCGACGGTAGTAGCTGGGCAGGAGGTAGTGCAGAGCGTCAACAAAGGAGAGCTGGACATCTACGCGGTGGAGAGTTACGCCGGCGATGCCACCTTGCGCGTATCGCTCACCGATGTCCAAGGTGATGTGGACTTGTATATTCGCAAAGACCTCAACCCTGGCCGAACGCCTGGCGACAACCACGATTGCGGCTCTGCGCGTTTTGGCAACACCACCGAAGTCTGCGAAGTCAGCAACCCCGGCCGTCACACGTGGTATGTGGGCGTCAGCGCCTGGGAAGACAGCAACTATCAGCTTGAAGTATCCCAACAATCAGATGCCAGCCAAGTCAGCGGCGAGATAGACCCGGCCAAGCGCATCGAGCAGGTCACGCCTGCGGGAGGAAGCGACGGCTCTAGCAGCGGTGGGGGTGGGGCTCTGGGTGGCTTCTGGGTGTTGCTTGCTTTGCTGCGATTTCGTCTTTTCGGTCGCCAAACCCTCAGTTGAGACTCAGACAATACAACCCCAGCGGAGCCCAGAGCTCCGTTTTTTTTGTCTGTAGCAACAGTTCGCCATACGTCACGGCGTGCTCGAAATCTATGCTAATGTGCAAATATTAGACATTTCGAATAACAACTAAAAAGGGTTAGCCGTCTATGAGCAACATTGAATTTGCCGCAATGCCAGATGCAGAGGGATACTTTGGCGCCTTTGGTGGTCAGCTGATACCACCCGAGCTCAAAACCATCATGGATGAGATCGACGCTGCCTATGAAGAGATACGCCAACGAGAAGACTACCAGCAAGAGCTGGCCGAAATGTACGCCAATTACGTCGGTCGCCCGAGCAAACTCTACCTCGCCAAACACCTGACGCAAAAACTCGGTGGAGCGCAGATTTACCTCAAACGCGAAGACCTCAACCACACCGGTGCCCACAAAATTAATCACTGCTTGGCTGAAGCTCTGCTGGCCAAGTACATGGGCAAAACCAAGGTGCTGGCCGAGACTGGCGCTGGGCAACACGGCGTGGCACTGGCCACGGCCTGTGCACTGGTGGGGCTGCCGTGTGAGATTCACATGGGACAGGTGGACGTAGAAAAAGAAGCACCCAATGTCACCAAAATGAAGATACTGGGCTGTAAAGTTGTCCCTGTAACCATGGGCACCGCAACCCTCAAGGACGCAGTAGACAGCGCCTTTATGGAATACATGCAAGACCCAGTGAATTCTTTTTACGCCATTGGCTCTGTTGTCGGCCCGCACCCCTTTCCAAAAATGGTGCGCGATTTCCAGAGCATCGTCGGCACAGAGGCCCGCGAGCAGTTCATGCAGCGCCTTGGCCGCTTACCCGATGTGGTCACCGCCTGTGTAGGCGGCGGCTCCAATGCCATCGGCGCCTTTACTGCGTTTTTGGAAGACGAGACGGTGCGCCTGGTCGGGGTAGAGCCGGCTGGGCATGGGCTGGATACCGACAAACACTCCGCCACCATGACGCTGGGCAAACCCGGCGAGATCCACGGCATGAAATGCTACGTGCTAGAAACAGCAGACGGCGAGCCCATGCCGGTGCACTCCATCGCATCGGGCTTGGATTATCCCGGCGTCGGGCCGCAGCACAGTTACCTCAAAGAACACGGTCGAGTGGAGTACGAAGCGGTAACCGACAAGGAGTGCCTAGATGCTTTTATGACATTGTCTCAGGTGGAGGGCATTATACCGGCGCTGGAGAGTGCGCACGCCGTCGCTTGGGCCATGCGCGTCGCGCCAAACCTGTCTTCAGATCAAGTGATTATGGTCAATTTGTCGGGCCGCGGTGACAAAGACGCCGACTATGTGGCACAAAAACTCGGCTTGTAATCACGGTGCAAGTGCGCAGCTTGCGCGGCTGCGCCTTTTACACGGTCAGTGAGCCACAGGCAGCCGCGTTGCTTGGGCCAAAAAGGCAAGCGTGTAGTCGCCGATCTTGTTAAACCCTACCGCCGAATAAGCTTGACGTGCCGCAGCGCTATCGGTGAAGAGCACGGCGTCGCTGTAACCTTGGCCGTGCATAATTTTTAGCGTACCTGACACCACCCGGCGAGCATAGCCACAGTTGCGGTATTCGCGTGGTGTCCAAACCGGGCCTACCTGCACCATGCCCGAGGCGCTGGCGTTAAAACCGGAAAACGCCACCGGGTTCTGTTCTTTAAGTAAAAACCAGCCTTCGCGACCATTGAGATACTTTTGCACCCGCTCGTCCACAGATGCTTGCAAGCGTTTGTTCATGGCTGCGCCAAAAGCTTCTATCTCGTAGTCGAGTAACCACTGGGTAAGCACATTCACTCGCTCGATCGACGGCAGAGCCAGCTCGAAGCCATCGCACAAGGTGGAATAGGCAGGAGCCAAATCGGTCATCGCCATCGACATCAGAGTTTCTGCACGTCTAACGCTAAAATCTCGCGAGCCAAGGCCGAGCGCTTCTATACATAACTCAGCCTGCTCGGTCGGCCCAATCAATCCGTCGACCGCGCGCTCACAATAACTGACAAAAAAATCGCACAGCCAGCTCAGGTGTTCGGTGTCCGGGCACTGCATGAGCAATTTACCGTTCCAGTAGTGCACCAACACCCCATATACCGTGGTCTCATCGTCAGACACCAAGCCAAAGTACTCGCCAGAAAATGCCGCTCCGTCGTATCGAACACCCTTGCGTTGAAGATTGCTGCAGATAAACAAGCTGCTGTGCAAGTGGTTCTTTAAAAAACCGGTTAAAGCCGTAGCATGGCGGCGGTCCAAAAGTTCGATACGCACTGGCTAATCCTTTGCCTCAAAAGCGGGGTGGGGAGTTAAACCCTAGCGCAATATTTGATAGCTTCAA
>JBMYWE010000336.1:0-3447 GCA_049607125.1 Granulosicoccaceae bacterium
TGGAATTACTTCTGATGCAAGTGTATTTAGTATAACAGGACAAAACGCAATTGTAGATTGGATTTGGGTAGAATTACGAGATAAAAGTGATAATACCATGGTTTTACACAGCACTTCTAGTAGTGCCGTTTTACCCGAGCCCACGGGCCCACCGATGCCGACGCGTAGAGGCGCTCTTTCTTGCACATTCATTATTAAATCCCTCGGGTTTTCATCAAGACCGGTATAACCGGGTGTATTGTGTTTCGTGGGCACTGCTCGCATAACTGACTGCTGGCGACGCAAAGCCTATGTCTTGTTCGGGCACTCGCAGCGCTTTGCTCACCACATCAGGCACCAACTCGCTCAAAGCGAACAACACCTGTTGGCCGCTGCTCTGCCCTAGTGGGACTATTTTTACCGCGGCCAAGACCGCGTTCTCCAGCCAGCTCCAGGCAAAACCTTGCAAGCTGTCAGTCAACGGAATGCTCCACTGAGCACAGGCCCAGGCAAAGCCGGCGTGTTGGCATTGCTGCAACACCTGACTGTGCTCTTGCGCTTCGTCCACATCGAGCGACTTCAAAATCTGGCCCATCGCTCGCCCGCGGTTCTTTTCTTCGGCGCGAAGCTCTGAGGTCTCTCTGAAGGCCAAGAGTTCGTTGTTCCAGTATTGTATTTTATCCATATCGCCCGCAGCACTTGCCGCATAAAACTGCGCTAATAAGGGCAACTCTTGTCTTTGCAACTGGCCCAATAGCTGGTCTTGCAGCCAGCGACTCAAGCTAGTTTGATCGTGCACCCAGCCACACTCCACGGCCCACTCCAAGCCCTGCGAGTAACTGAACGCCCCCAGCGGCAAGTTCGGACTGAGCAGTTGGTGAAGCCTAAGCTTAGCGAGAGCACTAGTGGCTTCAGTGAGCATGTGAATGAGAGTGGCTATGCCCCACCCCGTGGCTGCTATAAGCCCCGTTTTCAGGGTGAAAGCTGGCCATGCGATTGTGCACTTCTAGGCCAAAGCCGCGCAGCATGTCGTCGAGCACATGGTCGTGCTGGTAGCTCAATTCGCCATCACGAATTTGCAGGGGCACATGACGGTTGCCTAGGTGATAACAGGCGCGAGCAAACATCAGAGGGTCATCGACGGCACACACAGACAAGCACTCTTCGGCGGCAACCACCAGTACTTGCAGACCGCAAGGACTGTTGAGTATGTCACCGTCTTTTAGCACAGAACCGCGGGGTAGAAATAATACAACCTCTCGACCATCCTCCAGCTGTGCTCGCAATCGGCACTTGACGCGTTGGTCATAGTCCAGTCGCAAGTTGCCAGCGATGGTCGTCACATGGGCGGTGTTGCTTTTGCACAATGAATTTAGTTCTAACATCAGAATAAGTAATACCTTTGGGCCAGTGGCAACTCGGTGGCGGGCTCGCAGTGAAGCAACTCTCCATCGGCACGCACTTGGTAGGTTTGAGAATCGACGGTGATATCGGGCAGATAGTCGTTGTTTATCATGTCCGCCTTGCGCACCGTGCGCGTGTTTTTCACCGCTACCGTCTGGCTGCTAATGCCCAATTGTAGAGCCACACCCGCCTCCTGCGCCGCCTGCGAGAGAAAAGTCACCGAGGTAGACTGGCTGGCTTTGCCCATGCCGCCAAACATCGGTCGGTAGTGTACTGGCTGTGGTGTGGGGATAGACGCATTCGGATCGCCCATCGGGGCTTGGGCAATCGCCCCACCCTTGAGGATCAGAGAGGGTTTGCTGCCAAAAAAAGCCGGCTTCCAGAGCACCAAATCGGCGAGTTTGCCCACCTCAACCGAACCCACTTCGTGGGCGATGCCGTGGGCGATAGCTGGGTTGATGGTGTATTTAGCAATGTAGCGCTTGGCGCGCTCGTTGTCGCTGTCGCTCGGGTCGCCACTCAAGGCCCCGCGTTGCACGCGCATTTTGTGGGCTGTTTGCCAAGTACGACACACCACCTCCCCCACGCGGCCCATCGCCTGAGAATCCGAGGCGATCATAGAAAAGGCCCCGAGGTCTTGCAGAATATCTTCGGCGGCGATGGTCTCGCGCCGAATGCGCGACTCGGCAAAGGCGACGTCTTCGGCAATTGCTGGCGACAGGTGATGACAAACCATCAGCATGTCGAGATGTTCGTCGATGGTGTTGACGGTGTATGGTCTTGTCGGGTTGGTGGACGACGGCAGCACGTTGTCCTGACCACAGGCGCGGATGATGTCCGGGGCATGGCCGCCTCCGGCACCCTCGGTGTGATAGGTGTGAATGGTACGACCTTTCATCGCCTTTAAGGAATCTTCGACAAAGCCAGATTCATTCAGGGTGTCGGTATGAATGGCGACCTGCACGTCCATCTCTTCAGCGACGCTCAGGCAACAATCAATGGACGCCGGTGTCGTGCCCCAATCTTCGTGCAGCTTGAGACCAATTGCACCGGCCGCCACCTGCTCGCGAATAGCTTGTGGCTGGCTGGTATTACCCTTGCCCAGGAAGCCCAAGTTCATTGGCAGCGAGTCGGCACTGAGCAACATTTGTTGCATGTGCCAAATACCCGGTGTACAGGTAGTGGCGTTGGTACCCGTGGCTGGGCCAGTGCCGCCACCGAGCATCGTGGTGATACCCGAACACAGCGCTTCTTCAATTTGTTGTGGGCAAATAAAGTGGATGTGCGCGTCGACACCGCCGGCCGTGAGTATCTGCCCTTCTCCCGCGATAACCTCTGTACCCGGCCCCACGGCGAAGTCTACACCCGCCTGGGTATCGGGATTTCCGCCTTTGCCGATGGCAACTATACGGCCCTTGTTGATGCCCACATCGGCTTTGACTACGCCCCAATAGTCGAGGATAAGCGCGTTAGTGATAACGGTGTCGACGACCTCGTCGTCGCCCAGCTGGCACTGTCCCATGCCATCGCGAATCACTTTTCCACCGCCGAATTTGATCTCATCGCCGTACACTGTGTGGTCATATTCTACTTTGAGCCACAGCGCGGTGTCCGCCAGGCGCACGCGGTCGCCCGTGGTGGGGCCGTACATCTCGGCATAGCTTTGTCTGTCTATGACACTCATGTTTTTTCCTCATCCAATGCACCCATCACCGCTGCGGTGAAGCCATACACACGCCGGGCGCCGGCAAATGCCACCAGTGTCACCTCACGACTCTGCCCTGGCTCAAAGCGGACTGCGGTGCCCGCTGGGATATCCAATCGAAAACCGCGGGTCAAGGCGCGCTCGAAACTGAGCGCACTGTTGGCTTCGAAAAAGTGATAGTGCGAGCCAACTTGGATGGGCCTGTCTCCGGTGTTGGCAACGTTCAGAGTGACCGTCTCACGGTCGACATTCAGCTCCAGCTCTCCTTTCTCTGGCACGATTGCTCCGGGCGCCTGTTGCGCGGGCCTACCCGAGACCACTGGCTGATGCACGGTGACTAATTTTGTTCCGTCTGGGAA
>JBMYWE010000337.1:0-3434 GCA_049607125.1 Granulosicoccaceae bacterium
GCAGGTCGGTTGTTCTCGATGGGGAAAACCATACCGTCGAGCAGCTCGGCCAGATCTGGCCTCGCCGCCGGGCCATTGGAAATCGCCGCTATTTGAACGGTCCCATCCGAACGTAAACAGAACACGGCAGGCTCAGCGAAACGCCCATCGGCTTCGTCGGGGCTGAGTGGGTCACTGATATACACACCCAATGCACGCATATCGTCCTCTGAGAGTTCGCAGTACAGAGGAAAACTCCAACCAAACTCTTGTTGGTCAAGCTGTGCTTTTGCCCTTGAATCGGCCGAGACCACGGTGATGTCGAAGCCCGCCTCCAACCATTGCGACTGCATTGCCTCTAGAGCGTTAAGATATTTTTTGCAACGACCACAATGCTTGCCTCGGTAAACCACGATCAGCTGCCATTTACCGCTCTCATGGCCAAGCTTAGTGTGCGCACCCGAGTCAACCGAAACGGCAGAAAAAACGGGCAGCTTTTCTCCAGCAGTTGTTTTGTGTGTGTGTTTAGCATTGTTGTTCAATCTCCAATGAAGACCTGCGGCGGTGAGCCCCAGCGCTGTGGCCAAAGTTATAAATATTGTTTCACACCGCCACCATAGCAGCACGGCATGAATGATGAAGAGCCCATAAGCTGGCTAAGCGCTGCCAGATTCATTTTCAGTCCACGCCGGTGGCTTTGAAGCCAGTCGAATCACAAAGCAGTTGCCGGTATCTGCGTCGTCGAGCAAGGCGGCACCGCCGCCGTGCAGGTGGGCGATATTGCGCACAATTGCCAGCCCGAGCCCACTACCGCTGCCTCCGCTGCCCGCCGGTCGATAAAATCGGTCGAACAAACGCTCGCGTTGAGTTGTTTCTATCGGTGCGCCGGTGTCGGCAACCAGCAACTCCGCACCGTCTGCCCGACGATTCAAGCTGACATTGATCATCATGCCCGCCTCACCGTAGAGCACCGCGTTTTCTATCAAGTTGCGCAGCATTTCTTGCAACAATATCTCGTCTCCAAGAATGGGCACGGCTTGCTGCGGAGCCTGATAGCCCAAGTCCATCTGATGTTTGAGCGCGATGGGCACCCACTCCCGGCAGACGTCGGCCACCAAGGGGTCAAGGTCGATCTCACGCAGCTGGCCAGTGTCCACAGCACGCGCGTGACTGAGTAATTGCTGGCTGAGGCGGATGCTGCGGTCCAGTGTGCGCTGGGCCTGTTGCAGCTCTTCGCGCACCTGCACCGGAGCCTGCGGCGAATCGGCCAAACTCAACTGCGCTTTGAGTGCAGCTAGCGGCGTGCGCAGCTGGTGCGAGGCGTCTTCGACAAAGCGCTTTTGCTCGAGCTGGTGCCGCGACAAGCGTCTCAGCAATTGATTAATAGAGGCTTCAACCGGTTCTAGTTCCACGGGCACGGGCAAGTCCAGCGGATGCAAATCAGCGGCGGTGCGCGCTTGCAATGCACGAGAGAATTTCGCCAGCGGCGCCAGGCCTCGACGCAAACTCACCCACACCAGCAGCATCACCACCACCGCCAGCAACGCCATACCCGAGCCAAACACCAACAACAAACGCAGCGCCAAATCCCGGCGATTGTTGTCGGTTTCGGCCACGTAAACCAAAAAGCGTGTGGGTGTTGCCCCGCCCAAAGCCACCCTCGAGATCACCGCGACGCGCACCGACTGTTGGAGATATCGCGTGTTGTAGAACCACTCAGCGTCTTCCGTGCTGTTGAGCCAAGGTCGCGAGCCGGGCTCAGGCAACTCCTCGTAGCCAGTAACCGGCTTTCCCGAGCGATCACTGACGCGGTAATAGACACGCTCTTCGGCGGTGGCAGAGAGCATTTCAAGTGCCACATACGGCAAGTCCACCAGCAACTCTTCGCCCTCCATGACCACCCGATCAGCAATAGCAAGACTGGCACCCAACAAGGCACGATCAAAAGCGCGATTGGCATTGGCCACTGAAAACCAATACAACACGGTGGCGATCAAGCACGACAAAAACAACAGCGGTATGCTCAACCGAACCAACAGACGTCGGTGGATAGAAACTGGCTTGGCCGCCCTACTCACTCGGGCTTTTCCAGCATATACCCGAGCCCGCGCACGGTGCGAATTTGCAAGCCATGGGGCGCGAGCTGCTTGCGCAAGCGGTGCACATAGACCTCCACCGCCGAGAGCTGTGCGTTATTGTCGATGCTAAACAAGCTGTCGCCGATCTGCTGTTTGGTGACTACCGCCCCTAGGTGCTGCACTAACACGTCGAGCAACGCAGTCTCTCGCGGCGTCAGGCCAATAAGCTCGTCTTGGCAACGCAGCTCGCGCTGCCCGGCGGCGTAGCGCAGGGCCCCGAGCTCGACGGTGTCGCTGGCTCGCCCTTGAGCTCGCCGGTACAGCGCGCGTACCCGCGCCAGAAATTCATCCAGCTCAAAGGGCTTGACCAGGTAGTCGTCTGCTCCTGAGTTGAGCCCCGCCACACGATCGGGCACCGCATCGCGTGCAGTGATAATCAACACAGGCATATCTTGCCCCCGCGCACGGGCTTCACGCAGTAGCGCCATGCCGTCCATATTCGGCAATCCCAAATCGAGCACCACCAAGTCAAATCGCTCGCTGCCCATCCACGCCAGCGCCTGCGCGCCGTCGTCGATCCAGTCGACCAGTTGGCCGTGCATCTCCAGCGAGCGCTGCAACGCTCTGGCGAGGGCGGGGTCGTCTTCAACCAGCAAAATTTTCATGGGTTACTCTTAATCTACTTGTAGGGTGCGTTCCAGCGACGGTGCTATGCTGCACTGATGACTACACATACTACCTTCGCCGGTCGCTTAATTGCAGTGCTTCTGTTCTTTAGTTGCGCCGTTGCCTTCGCGGCGCAAACCCATACCTTGGGCGCCGACAAGCGCGCGGATACCCAAACTTTAAAAGTTTATAGCACCACCGATTTTGCCGTGTTCGAGGCGGTGCTCCAACGATACCTTAGTTCCCGCCCCGCGCTGCGTATCGAATACCTAGAGATGGACAGCCTAGACCTCTACCAGCGCGTTCGCCGTGAGCACAACGGCAGTGACGGCGCCGATCTGGTGTTGAGCGCCGCTATGGATTTGCAAATCAAGCTCGCCAATGACGGCTACGCCAGACCCTATCAATCCTCGCTGACCGCGCAGCTACCGCGCTGGGCCAATTGGCGCAACGAGGCCTTTGGAGTAACCTTTGAAGCGGCTGTCACGGTATACAACGAGCGCCTGCTGCCCGAGGCCAGCCAACCGCGCAACCGTCGCGCGCTAGCCCAGTGGCTACGTCAAGAACCCGAGCGTTTCTACGGTAAAATTATCAGCTACGACCCGGAGCGCTCGGGGGTAGGTTTTTTGCTCGCCACTCAAGACGCCAAGCGCAGCAGCTCCTTGTGGGAGCTGACCGGCAGCTTTGGCCACAATAAAATCAAACTTTTCA
>JBMYWE010000338.1:0-3406 GCA_049607125.1 Granulosicoccaceae bacterium
GGCCGAATCGTTTATCTTGGGGATGCGCGCTAGACCCCAGGTGACACAAGTGGGCGAAAACACCAACGGTATCCTCTCGGATGTGCTGGAACGCACCCTGCCCAACGGCTGGGATTTTTGGTTGGCCAACGAGGTCTATTTCGATCACAACGGTGTCGCGTACGAAGTAGCGGGAATTCCCCCTCACCGCACCGCACCTGTGTTCTCTATTGCGGGTATCGAGGCTGGCCAAAATCTAGCGATTGACGCCGCTATCGAGGCACTTGGGTTTTAAACACTGTATTTTTTAACCGCGCTCCACTCAAACTGAGTGGAGCACCGAAGCGCCTAAACCTCAGCCAAATCGCCTTTGTTTTCCAACCACTCGCGCCGATCAGCCGAACGTTTCTTCGCCAGCAACATATCCATAATCACCGCTGCATCTTCTTCCGACTCTACAGTCAGCTGAATCAAACGCCGTGTATCTGGGTTGGTGGTCGTCTCTCGCAGCTGCAGAGGGTTCATTTCTCCCAAGCCCTTGAATCGCGTCACCGTGGTTTTGCCTTTCTTGTTCTCCGCCTCGGCGCGATCGAGCACGGCCTGCTTTTCGCTCTCATCGACGCAGTAGTGCACCTCTTTGCCAATATCCACACGGAACAGCGGCGGCATCGCCACGTACACATGCCCCGCTTCCACCAGTGGATAAAAGTGCTTTACAAACAAAGCGCAAATCAACGTGGCAATGTGCGCCCCGTCTGAGTCGGCATCGGCGAGAATGCATATCTTGCCGTAGCGCAGCTTGCTCAAATCTTTGGATCCTGGCTCCAAACCAATGGCCACCGAGATATCGTGTACCTCTTGTGAGGCCAAAACCTGGTCGGAATCCACCTCCCACGTGTTGAGAATTTTTCCGCGCAACGGCATCACCGCCTGATATTCACGCTCGCGCGCCTGTTTGGTCGAGCCCCCAGCCGAGTCACCCTCCACCAAAAACAATTCGGTGCGCGATAGGTCTGTCGAAGAACAATCGGCCAGCTTGCCAGGCAGCGCCGGTCCTTGAGTAATGCGCTTACGCACCACCTTCTTCTCAGCTTTTAGGCGACGCTGGGCGCTGCTGATGGCCAGTTTGGCGAGGTTGTCACCGGTCGTCGGATGCTGGTTGAGCCACAAGAAAAAAGCGTCTTTGACCGTGCCGGCCACATAGCCCGCACACTCGCGCGAGCTCAAACGCTCTTTGGTCTGCCCGGCAAATTGCGGGTCGTGCATCTTGACCGATAGCACATAGCTCACCCGCTCCCAGACATCGTCGGGTGCCAGTCGCACCCCACGCGGCAGCAAGTTGCGGTAGTCACAGAACTCGCGCATGGCCTCGGTCAGGCCGGTGCGCAGGCCGTTTACGTGAGTACCACCCTGCGCTGTCGGTACGAGGTTCACGTAGCTCTCCGTGGTCAGCTCACCGCCCTCGGGCTGCCACACCAAAGCCCAGTCCACCGCTTCACGATCGGCCTTATGAGCACCCACAAAAGGTTTTTCTGGCAGTAACTCGTAACCCCTCACAGCCTCAGACAAATAGTCCGAGAGACCGTCCTCGTACAGCCACTCGTGTTTTTCCTCGGCCTTGATGTCGCGAAAAACGACTTTCAAACCAGGACACAACACCGCCTTGGCGCGCAGCAGGTGAACCAACTTGGGCACAGAGAACTTGTGCGAGTCAAAATACGAGGCATCGGGCCAAAAGTGCAGCGAGGTACCCGTGTTTCGCTGCCCTACTTTGCCGACCACCTTGAGCTTGCTGGTCGGGGCGCCGTCGGCATAGGTCTGCAAATACTCCTTGCCGTCTCGCCGAATTCGCACTTCAAGCTGACTGGACAAGGCGTTGACCACCGAGACCCCCACCCCGTGCAAACCACCGGAGAAACTGTAGCTACCCTCGCTGAATTTACCGCCCGCATGCAAGGTGGTAAGGATAACTTCCACCCCAGGCTTTTTCTGTGTGGGGTGTTTGTCTACTGGCATACCGCGACCGTCGTCGATCACTTCCAGAGACTGATCGGCGTGCAAGATCACCTCGAGGCGCTTGCAGTGGCCCGCCATCGCCTCATCGATGCTGTTGTCGATGACCTCTTGTCCGAGGTGGTTGGGGCGCGTGGTGTCGGTGTACATGCCCGGTCGCTTGCGTACTGGGTCAAGTCCGCTCAGGACTTCAATCGAGGAGGCGTCGTATGTGGAGCTCATTGTTTCTTCGGATTAGGCCAATAAACCGCGTCAGCGGGCCAGGGGTGAGCGCGCCAGATGCTACCGGCAAACTACAGTGGCGCATTCTACGCCGTTTTTGTGCACAACCGACATCCAATGTCGCGGCTGGAATCGTTTTGATTTGCTCCAATGAGCAAATCTACTGGCCGTAACGGTGGCCATTTGGCTGAAATATCCGGACAATAGCGCCAACACTCAGGATGACCCCGTTCGGATATTTGGGCTTGAACTTCAGCTCACTGCCACCATTTATAGACGCTATCAAGCGGATAATCGAGAACCATCACCATGACAGACTCGCCCTACATCATTGAAGTCGACGAATCCAACTTCATGCAAGTGGTCGTTGAAGGCTCCATGCAACAGCCCGTGCTCGTAGATTTCTGGGCCGACTGGTGTGAGCCCTGCAAACAATTGATGCCAGTGCTGGAGAAGCTCGCCATCGAGGCCAATGGCGCTTTTATTCTGGCCAAGTGCAACGCAGACACCAATCAAAACATCACCGGCCAAATCGGCATCCGCAGCCTGCCCACTGTATTGTTGTTTGGCCAAGGACAGCCCGTTGACCAATTTATGGGCGCCATCCCCGAGGGTGAGATACGCACCTTGCTCGAAAAACACGGCATCAGCTTTGAAGCCCCTGTCGAAGAAACAGGCGGCCTAGCCGCTGCGCGCGAGCTGATGGCTGCAGGCCAAAACGAGCAAGCGTTGGTCATGCTACGCCAAGCCCAAGCCGATGACCCGGAGAACGGCGATATCTTGATTGCCCTGGGCGAAGCTTGTCTGGCCACCGGCGACCACGCCACAGTTGATACGGTGCTTGGCAATTTGCCCGAGAGCCACGCCAACAACTCAGACGCCAACCGTCTGCGTGGCATGTACACCTTCGCCAAGGCCGACGACACCAGCATCGACATCGACACCCTCGCCGCCGCCGTGCAGTCAGGCGAGGCAGACAGCGAGCAACGCTACAAATACGCCGTAAAGTTGGTGGCCTCGGGCCAGATTCAAGCGGCCATGGATGAATTGTTGGCACTGATGTTACGCGACCGAGAGTATGGAGAAGACGGCGCTCGCAAGGGCTTGATCGCTATCTTCGACATCCTCGGCCAAGATCCACTGGTCACCAAGTACCGTCGCAAAATGGCGAGCTACGTGCTGTAGCAACCAG
>JBMYWE010000339.1:0-3401 GCA_049607125.1 Granulosicoccaceae bacterium
CGAGTTCGTGGGGGAGACATCGACCCAAGTGCGCCGGGGCTGCAAGCCTGGGCTGAGAATGGTCGACTGCAAGTGAGCCTGATCGCTCCCGATCAGCCCCAGCACGTGACGATAAAAGCTGTGGCTGGCAAGCTCAGCGCAAGCCGTGAAGTCGAATTCACCCCGGCCCTGCGTGAGTGGATTGCCGCTGGCTTGATAGAGGGCACTATACGCTTAAACGACAAAGGCGGCTTGAGCGCGGTTAACGCCGATGGCTTGTTTGAACGCGAACTACAAGAGTGGCAGCGCAGTTTTGACGACGAGAACGGCAGCGCTGCCGCGCGCGTTGCTTTCTTTGTCAAAGGCACCATCAAGGGCAAATACCTGCTGACAGCGACCTTTGACAGCGAAAAAGTAGAGAACTCGCGCATCCTGCAGGATATCAAGCCGGAGCAGCTCTATCCTGTGTTTGGCGACGCCAGCATCAAAGGCTTTGAGGCCCAGAGTAGCGACAAATTATTTGTGCGCATCTCGCGCGACCAGCACTACCTGCTCTACGGGGATTTCCAGAGTGCCAACGGCAGCGCAGATTTGGGTGCCTACAACCGCACCCTAACCGGTGGCCAATTGCACTTGGACGGAGAGCTGGGAACACTCGATATCTATGCCGCAAAAGACAACCTGCGCCAGCGAGTAGAAGAGCTAACACCCAACGGCACCAGCGGGCCCTACGGTATCAGTGGCCTGGCGGTAGAAAACACCGAGCGCGTTGAGCTGATCATCCGCGACAGCAACCTGCGCTCGCGCATTATCGAGCGCGTCCAGCTCACCCGTTTAGTCGACTACAGCTTTGACTCTTACACGGGTCGCCTGTTGTTCAAAGAGCCGGTCAGCCGCACCGACGGCGAAGGCAACCCTCAGAGCATCCGCGTCAGCTACGAGCAAGACGGCGACAACGCCTCCCAATGGGCTGCCGGTATCCGTGCGGAAAGCCAACTCAACGATTTGGTCCGCCTAGGCGCCAGCTATCACTACAATGAGCTGGATACTTTCGCCGAGGATGAGCTCAGCGAAATGGCCAGTGTCGACCTTGCGGTAACGATCAATGACTGGCTGAGTACACGTGTAGAAGTGGCCCGTACTATCACTCAATCGGCAGACGGTTCCGGTGAAGTCAATGGAGACGCCGCCAGGCTAGAGATCAATGCCGGGCAAGCAGCGGGTAGTTGGAGTGCCGTGCTGCACGCCGTCACTGCCGACGCCGACTTCAACAACCCCAACGCAAGCATCGACGGTGGCCGTGAGGAAATTGGTCTGCGCCTGCGAGCAGCTATCAGCGAATCATTTGAGATGGAGACCGAGTTACTGCGCAGCACAGACAAGGTCACCGACGCGGAAGTAGACAGCTCATATCTGGGTATGAAACTTCGCCCCACGAAAGGCTTTGCAATTTCGGCTGGCATTCGCCACTTGCAAGACAACGGGCTTGGTTTAATCCACAACGCCGAGATCGAGACCAATGGCTCTGTCTACAACGGCAGTGGCCTAAGCAATGCGGGGGCAGGCCTGTTTAACAGTGGCGAGACAACCAGCATCACCGTAGACACCAGCGCGATAGAAAGCACCTCCCTGCTTCTGGGAGCCAACTGGGCTGTGACCGATCGCTTCTCACTAGGGGCTGAGTTTGAAGACAGCTTTGACGGCGATGAAACATGGCGCGCCAGTGCCAAGGCAGGCTGGAGAATCAACGACACCCAGACCCTACAAGCGCGCTACGAAACCCAAACCGGCCTCGGCACCGATGCCGACAGGCAACAAAAAACCCGGGCTTTTGTGTTTGGACTGACGCGCAACTTCGATGAAGACGGCAGTAACTTCACCGAGCTTCGTCTGCGAGACAGTATTAGTGGACGTGAAGCACACTTGGCTTACGGTATACGCAACGGCTTTGACTTAGGCTCGGGTTTACGAGGTATGGCCAGCGCCGAGCAAGTGGCCATACTCGACGGCGAAGGCCGCACCGCCACATCCGGCGCCTTGGGCATCAGCCACACCGGCGGCGAGCGCTGGAAAGGCACCGCCCGCGTCGAAGCCCGTCGACTGCACGACAACGATGCCACCGCCGAGGACGACAGCGCCGACAGCTGGCTGGCGAACGTGAGCATCGCGCGCAAGCTCGACGACAGCTGGACGGCTCTTGCCAAATACATAGCGCTGGGCAGCGACGATAAATCTGTCGAGGGCGATCAAAGCCAGCAACGCATTCAAGTGGGCGCGGCTTACCGCCCGGTGGACAACAACCGTGCAGCCCTAGTGGGCAAGCTCGAGCACCGCCGAGAGCGCAACAGCGAATTGGACACAGCTGAATCACGCGATCTGTGGGTGGCGAGCGCCAACAGTAACTGGCACCCCACCCGGGCATGGTGGCTGGGCGCGCGCTTGGCCACTAAAGAGGTGGATGAATCACTCGACGGGGTACAAGACAAGTACAGCGCCTCACTGGCAGGTGTGCGCGCCACTTTTGATGTCACCGAGCGCGTAGATGTGGGCGTGATGGGCAACTACCGTTACAGCCCGCAGGGCCACACCAAAGATTGGGCGGCCGGTGTTGAGCTTGGCTATGCCGTCAAAACCAACCTGTGGTTGTCGCTGGGTTACAACTGGGGCGGCTTCTCAGACAAGGACCTCACCGACAGCAATTACACCCAGCGCGGCTGGTATATCCGTCTGCGCTACAAGTTTGACGAAGATCTATTTAACAGGGCATCGACTACGGTTAATCGCAGTCTCCCACGCAATGCAAATCAGCAGGTAGCAAACCAATGAACAAACTTCACTTCGTGGGAGCAGTTCCCCGAACCGCGAAAACAACAGCTGAAAACGATACGAGCGTGGAGATCTTAAGCCAGCTGAACAAGCTACGTGCTCACCCCCGTACCACGGCTATTGGCTTAGCACTTTCTATTAGCCTACTAGCAGGCTGCGCCACGACGGCCACAACCGATGGCCAAGTGAATGCCAATCACAAGGGCTACGAGACCCAACAAGGCGCGATCAAAGCCCTGAACGACAGTGGCCAACACCGCGTTGCCAGTTATAGTTTGAACAAAGCTCAGTGCTGGTTGGATGTGTCTTACCACGAGTTCTCGCGCAACGACCGCAGCGACTTTGTGCCCGAGGCCCTTACCGAGAGCCAGCGCATCACCGACTACCTAGCGGCGGGCAATGCCCCAGACGGTATGGACAACCCAGCTCACAACACCCCGCTAGTAAACGACTCAGCTCTGCTACGCCAAGACCTCTGGGATATCGCGGCCAACCTAAAACAACTGCCAGGCTTTAGCTGTGCTGCACAGCAAATAAGCTGCGCCGAAGTAGAGTTGGTACACGCCGGCAACGAATTCAACCAGCAGGGTTGGCGC
>JBMYWE010000340.1:0-3387 GCA_049607125.1 Granulosicoccaceae bacterium
TGCTGATGTCTTTAAGCGTGCAATGCTCGAGGTACCCGAAAGCACCTGGATGCAAACGGGTGGTCGCTCGGGTGTGCACACCGAACATTTGGGTTTTATGCTAGCAGAGATGCAGTTCTTGCAGCGTACTTACCCGGGAGCTCAGTGGTAGATATGGTTGGCCCGGTCCAGTTTGTTCGTCCAGCGAAAGATGATGATGCACAGGTGCATCGCGCCTATACAGCCGCGGCAAATGTGCGTGATCCGGAAGTGCCAGTGCTCAGCCTTGAGGACCTCGGTGTTTTGCGTGAAGTAGGGCGTGGGGCAGATGGTGAGATTGTCGTTCGCCTAACGCCCACCTACTCGGGTTGCCCAGCGATGCATACCATGAGCGAAGACGTGATGACGGCGCTCGAACAGGCCGGTCTCACTCCTGCGCGCGTGGAGCTGGTGTTGTCACCTGCGTGGACTACCGACTGGATGAGCGACGCGGGCAAAGCGAAGCTCAAAGCTTATGGCATAGCGCCCCCGGTTGGTAAGGCCAAGCGACGCGGCTTGTTTGAGCAGGAGTCGGTGCCGTGCCCACGTTGTGACGGCACCGATACGGTCAAAATATCAGAGTTTGGTTCTACATCCTGCAAGGCGCAGTGGCGCTGCCAGGCTTGTAAAGAGCCTTTCGACTACTTTAAGTGTCTATAACTATGAATAGTGCAACAGCAGAAAAATTACAAGACCTACCTAGAGGATTTCACGCGTTAACCGTGGCCGATGTGCGCCGTGAAACCGACGATGCCACCTCGGTGGCGTTTTCTATCCCGGCAGGTAAGGAAGACATTTTCTCTTTCAGAGCGGGGCAGTATCTGACCCTATTGCGGGAGTTCGATGGCGAAGCGCTCCGTCGCCCTTATTCAGTTTGTGTTAGCCCCGACGAGGGCGAGTTACGCGTCTGTGTGAAAAAGTTACCCGGCGGGCGTATGTCTAGCTTCGTCAACGACGAACTCAAAGTGGGTGACCAGTTGGCGGTTATGGAGCCCAACGGCCGCTTTACGCTTGAAACAGATGCCAACGGCGAAAACCACTACGTGGGCATTGCGGGTGGCAGTGGCATCACGCCGGTGCTTTCTATTGTTCGCACGGTGCTGCGCGCTGAGCCCAAGTCTTCGGTGACGCTTTTGTATGGCAATCGCGGCGTCAACGATATTATTTTTCGCCGAAAGATCGCCGAGCTCAAGGATCTCTACCTCGGTCGCTTTAATGTGATGCATGTTCTTGCTGAAGGCGATAATGACGTTGAGCTGCTCAGCGGAATGCTCACTAGCGAAAAGGTCGAAGAGCTCGTGAGCACTTTTCTCGATGCCACGGCGGTAGACGGCTATTTTATTTGTGGCCCGGGGCCGATGATGGACGGAGCCGACGCGGCATTGAAGCGTTTGGGTGTGGCCAAAGAGCGAGTCAAGATCGAGTCCTTCGGGGCGGCGGCGCCCACCCATCGTGGTGCGGTTATCTGTGATGTGGAAGACGACGTCAATGCGGCGCAGGCGACAGTGATTGTTGGCGGAAGCCGCAAACAAGTAAAAGTGCCGCGCAGCGGCAATGTGCTCGATGCCGCTCTGGCGGCCAAGATGGACTTACCTTTTGCCTGTAAAGGCGGCGTCTGCTGTACCTGTAAAGCACGTCTGGTGGAAGGTGAGGTGGAAATGGCGGTCAACTACGGTCTGGAAGACGATGAAATTGAACGCGGCTTTATTTTGACTTGTCAGGCTAGGCCCCTGACCGACAAGTTGGTCGTCGACTACGACGCCATCTAGATTGCAGCAGCACTAGCCAGTGTCTGTTTACAGACGACTGTTGCAAAAAATATAAAACGACTCTGATCCGTGTGAGCTGGTCTCCGAAGCGCGAAATTAGTGGCTTCGATTTCGCGGATCGGAGATCTGCTCCCACGAGAAAGTGCCGTGTTCCTCCTCGTGGATAGGCACTAACTAAACGCCCCTGTGATCGCTCAAAGGGGCTTTTGTTTGAAGGAAACTATTCATGCCTTGTTACTCAATTGATGGCCTTCGGCCCGTGGTTGACCCCACAGCCTATGTTCATCCAACGGCCGTGTTGATCGGCGACGTGATAGTTGGGCCTGGGGTGTATGTTGCACCGCTGGCTTCCCTGCGGGGAGATTTTGGCCGCATTGTGTTGTGTGAGGGCGCTAATTTACAAGACACCTGTGTCATGCATGGCTTTCCAGGCAGCGACACGGTGGTAGAGAAGGACGGACACATTGGCCATGGTGCAGTGATTCACGGCTGCCAGATCCGCGAGAACGCCCTAGTGGGCATGAACGCCGTGGTGATGGACGGAGCGGTGATCGGCGAGAGTTGCATTGTGGCGGCGAGCGCTTTTGTCAAGGCAGGAATGGAAATACCTGCCAAGCATCTGGTCGCTGGCACCCCGGCGCGAGTCATGCGTGAACTCAGCCAAAAAGAAATCGACTGGAAAACCAAAGGCACCGAAGAGTATCAAGCCTTGGCGCAGAGAAGCCTAGTCTCGATGGTGGAATGTAACCCGCTAATAAAAGCGGAAGAGGACAGGCAGAGGCACTCGGCTTCCGATGAAACGGTGCCCCTCTATACTTTAAAAAACAAGGAATAGTAGCTATAGCTTTTTTAAAAAGCCTGCTAAAAAACTGTTGCCTACTGTGAGCGAGGTATTTTGCCCCAAATTCCCCTCGATTTTTCACCCATAAACGGGGCCGCCTAAACCACTATGCCTGCAAATCGGTAGGGCGGCCTTCCATGCCTCTTGAAAGAAAATTAAAGTCCCCGATTGCACTGAGCTGACCTAATCAGAGTTTCCCTGGCATGTAATCCCGAGCCATAGAGAAGTTGTACGACACCGTGCATTTGGGCTAGTACGGCGCTCACCTCGGTTTCTGTAAGTTCGACGGGCACACGGCGTTGGTGCTTTGCCAGTGAGAATGACGCGATATCGCCCAAGGGCCTATTAACAGCCCGTTCAAAAACTGCTGTCTACTGCGAGCGAGGTATTTTGGCCTGAATTTCCGGCGATTTTTGACCCATTAGAACCACTATGCTTCGCAAATCGACGAAAATTCACCCTCAAAATCTCTCGCTCTCGCTACGATACCAGTTCTTGAGCGGGCTGCTAAGGGCATGTTTGTACATGAAAACAAGCGCGCAAAGTGCTTGCGACTGTGTCGCGGAAGTGCATGCTCTCGCGTCTGCCAGATGGGTTAAAAAACTGCCCACCGCGTTTTCGTCTAGCTTTTCGGGGTGTGTTTTACCGTGGAAAAGAATATAGCGCCGGATCCAGCCGAGCTAAGCTTGTTCGGTCGAGTAGGCAAGGTTGTGTGCTCTCATAGATCGGCGGCAGCCATCCATAAACTCTGACACGGCT
>JBMYWE010000341.1:0-3384 GCA_049607125.1 Granulosicoccaceae bacterium
GACGATTGGGCAAAAATCAGCATGCCGAGTAGGGTGAGATAGAAGTTGGCAATTAGTCGTTTCATCTTAGTGCCCGTCGCACGTAGTGATCTTGGCCTAGCGCTTCCCATTGGCCAATTTGCCCAGGTTCAAGCGTGTAGGGAGCTGGCCAATCTTTTTGACTTAAATGTTTTTCGTCGAGATTGGCGACATCTAGTGAGGAATCTAAGCGAGCGGCGGGTATGGCCGACAGCAAAGCTTGCGTGTAAGGGTGTTGCGGATTGTTAAAAACAGCTGCAGTGGGCGCCAACTCTACCAATTGGCCATTACACATCACGCCTACGCGTTCTGCCATTAGGCGAACCACGTCGAGATTGTGAGAGATAAAAATATAGGTGAGCTGCAATTCGCGCTGTAGTTGTCGCAGTAAGTCGAGTATTTGAGCTTGTACCAGCATGTCCAGCGCCGATACCGGCTCGTCGAGGATGAGCAGCTCGGGCTCCATAATCAGCGCGCGGGCGATACTGATTCGCTGGCGCTGGCCGCCGGAGAAACTGTGCGGGTAACGACTCATCATATGTGCGGGAAGCCCTACAAGCTCTAACATTTCCGCAGCGCGAGCGCGCTGCCACGCCGTATCGCCGCGCGCGTGAATTTGCAATGGCTCACACAAAATCTCCTGCACTGTCATGCGCGGGTTGAGTGAGCTGTGAGGGTCTTGAAAAACCAACTGCATTTTGGGTCTGAAGCGGCGCCACTGGTCTTTATTCATACCCAGTAGGTCTATCTGAGCGCCGCGGTTGTTGTAGAGCACTTGCCCGCCACTGGGCTCAATACCTCCCATGAGCAGTTTGGACAAACTGGTTTTGCCACATCCGCTCTCGCCAACGAGGCCAAAGCGTTCGCCCACGGCAATGTCCAGATCGATTCGATTGACTGCTAGCGTTTGCTTTGGCTTGTTAAAAAAGCCGCCTTGGCGCAGGGTGTAGTGCTTGCTGAGTTGGCGTATTTGCAAGTGAGGTGCAACGTTTTTCTGCTCTTGTGTCCAAGGGGTATGGTTCAGAGATCGTGCTGCTACTGCATCGAGTTTGGCCGCTTTGGATAGATCGTGTTGTTCAGGAATGGCGGCAAAAAGGGCTTTTAAATAGTCGTGTTTGGGGTCTTCAAACAGGCTGCGTACAGTACCACGTTCAACTAAGTCTCCTCGGTGCATCACGGCGACGTGATCGGCCATTTGTGCTACCACACCCAAGTCGTGTGTGATCAACAACACCGACATATTCATCTCTTTTTGCAGAGATTTGATCAGGGCCAGAATCTGCGCCTGCACGGTGACGTCGAGTGCTGTGGTTGGCTCGTCGGCGATTAACAGAGCGGGCTTGCAGATTAGCGCCATGGCAATCATGGCGCGTTGGCGCAGACCACCGGAGAGTTCAAAGGTGTATTGTTTTAAAGCCTGGCGTGGGTTGGGAAAGCCCACTTTGGCCAAGAGCTCGCAGACCTTATCGGGAATCTCGGCTGAGGGTGTGTCTGTGTGTAGGCTCAGCATTTCTCCTATTTGGCTCAACAAGGTGTGCACCGGTGAGAGTGATACCATCGGCTCTTGGAAGATGATGCTGATGTGGTTGCCACGCAGAGCGCGCATCAAGGGAGATTTGGGCTCTTGTTGGGCGATGTCGATTTGCTCGCCTTCAGGGTCGGTGTAGCAAATGCTACCGCTAGCAATAGAAGCATTACTGGGCAAAATCTGCAAAATGGCCTGCGCGGTGACTGACTTGCCCGAACCCGATTCGCCGACCAGTGCTAGCGTTTTGCCGCGCTCTAGGGTGAAGCTCAAATGGCGTACAGCGCTGACTTGTCCATAGGGAAGTTTAAACTCCACGCAGAGATCGCGCACTTCGAGCAAGGGTGGGTGACTCGGGTCTGTCATGGTCTTCCTAGGCTTTGGTATGAGTATGCCGCTAATGGCCGATCTGCTCTAGAGCTATCGAACACTGTTCGGGTTCGCTGTTGCCCGAGTCCACAAGCTCCTTTGAGCGTGCTGGTCAATCCAGCCCCAGCGGCCGTGCAAGCTGGAAGCGATCACGGTTCGTCTTCTGGACTTGTTATCGAGCTTTTAGTGGTGCCTTGTCAAGCCACTCAGGTGGACTTAGCTATGCCATAATGCCTGTTTTGAAGCGTCTTTGCGCTGGGAGAAGAACATTGGAAGTCAGGTTGGCGAACCCTCGCGGCTTTTGCGCCGGTGTCGATCGGGCCATCGAGATCGTAGAGCGGGCGCTGGCGCTCTATGGTCCCCCTATCTATGTGCGGCATGAGGTAGTGCACAATAAATTCGTGGTTGATGGTCTACGCGATAAAGGTGCGGTGTTTGTCGAAGAACTCGACGAAGTGCCTGACGGCGCCACGGTGATTTTCAGTGCGCACGGCGTGTCGGCGGCCGTTGAGGCTGAGGCCGACAGTCGTGGGCTCACCGTCTTTGATGCGACGTGCCCGTTGGTCACTAAGGTTCATATGGAGGTCAATCGCTACTCTCGTCAGGGGCGTGAGGTGATTCTCATCGGGCACACAGGACATCCGGAAGTTGTGGGTACGATGGGTCGCTACGATACCAGCTATGGTGGGCGCATTATTCTGGTAGAAACCGTGGACAACGTGGCTCAGATAGAGGTGAAAAACCCCGGCGAGCTGGCTTTTGTCTCACAGACAACGCTCTCTGTGGACGACACGCGTGAGATTATAGAAGCGCTGAAAAAGCGTTTCCCCGAAATTGCTGCGCCACGAACGGACGACATTTGCTACGCCACGCAAAACCGTCAAGACGCGGTCAAGAGCCTATGTGAGCAGTCGGATATTTTGTTTGTGGTCGGGGCGACCAATAGCTCTAACTCCAACCGATTGCGCGAGTTGGGCGAACGCAGTGGTATTCAGGCTTTCTTAATTGCCGACGCCGATGCTATTGATGCCTCTGTGGTTAAGCCGGGTATGCGGGTAGGCATCAGTGCCGGGGCTTCCGCTCCGGAGGTGTTGGTACAACAAGTGGTAGAGCGTCTGGTCTCGCTGGGCGCGAAAACGGTCGAAGAATCTAAGGGCATCGAAGAGACGATAAGCTTTTCTATCCCCAAACAGTTGCGCGACTCAAAGTAATTTGATGCTCAGGGCGTGCTTCTGCGCGCCTAGAGCTCGATAGCACTCTGACCGGCGAGTCGAATGCAGTGAGTGATGCGCACGGCGCATCTCACTTCAGCGCTATTGTGTCTCGGACTGTCCCAACATCTTAATCGTGTCAGTGCCGTGGCTCTAGCGGCCCCTTATCTTTTCAGCATGTACATTGGGTTCTCGAACAAACCATGACACCCGGTCCAACGTCTTGCTGGTGGTCACTAACTGTTCGTTTGCATTCCTCGT
>JBMYWE010000342.1:0-713 GCA_049607125.1 Granulosicoccaceae bacterium
TTGCGTCAGGTTTAGCTCATCCGCGGCACGTTGGAAGTTAAGGTGCCGCGCTGCCGCATCAAACATGTTCAGTGACTTTAAATTTGGCCGCCGCACCTCAGGCTCCTAAGACAGTAGATTTTCTACAGTCTCGCGCGATCAAAGATGATTAGTCAAGCGCATTGATTGGCCGCAAAGTAAGCCGCCATCACAAGGAGCTTACCGAAATGAGACAAATGACCTCCAGCACCCTACATTCCCCCACACACCCATCAGCCTGCTGGTTAAAAAAACTCATTCTCGGCGCGAAAAGTCTAAACCGGCAGAACCTCGCTTTCGTCGTCAAATGGGCAGCCTCGGTCGTGCAGATCATGGGCTACACCGCCACTGCTATGGGCGCCACGCCGCTTACTATCTATCTATTTCTAGTCGGACTACTGGGCTGGCTTGCGGTAGGGCTATTTTGGAATGATCGTGCCATTATTCTTATTCATCTGGTCGCTCTGGGCGCCATGTTGGTGGGTCTTCAACGTTAAGACCATCAAACCTTTTGTTGATGCATGAAGCTGTCTCCAGAGAGAAAAAACCACAACAAATAGTTCTATTTCTTAACCAAAACTGCGCGCGCTCGCTGTTAATAAATGACAAAAAAACAAAGGAGCACGGCATCTCGACACCCAAGGGACGAATGTGGAGAAAGTATGCAAGAGCTCTGACAAATAGATACATCTGCT
>JBMYWE010000342.1:723-3364 GCA_049607125.1 Granulosicoccaceae bacterium
CGATTGCATATGCTGCGTTTCCTACAGTTGAATTTGCAGCCACTGCGCTGGAGAACGGTGAGACATGAAAATTCTTTTTCTAGTAGATGGTCACGTGCTTGAACTCGGTGGAGCAGAGCTACAGGCATTTACGCTGGCCAAGACGCTGCGCAGCCAAGGCCACGAAGTAGAAGTCGTCGCACCACATCTAGACCGAAGCACTCCCCAGCGATCCACCCGAGAGGGCACGGTTGTTCGCCAGTTGGGCTACTGGCGCTTGCCCAAGCTGGGCAACATACTCTTCATGTTACGTTTTGCATTGTTCTTGGTCAGAGAAGGCCGCAACTACGACGCTATCCATATCCATATCCATATTCATATGGTGCACAACATGGCGGCGGTGGTTAGCTTGTTGCGCTTTTTGGCTCCCTGCCCCGTCGTCGCGAAAATCTCCGGAGCGTTTGAATTTGCAGATGGACAAGCCAACCATAGCCCCCCTGCAACAAGCTTAAAATTTTGGTTATACAAGTGCCTACACGGGCTGGACTATTTCCAAACCATCAGTGCCGATACCCACCAGAGACTCGTTGCGGCGGGTGTGCCCGCAGAAAAAATAGTGGGCATTCCCAATGGTGTAAACACAGAGCACTTCGAGCCGAGCAAAGCACTGCACAATACAGAAGTCAAAGCTGACGCCAAAACCGTGATCGCCTACTGTGGCCGTCTGGTGCCAGTCAAACAATTGCACACTCTCATCGATGCAGCCGCCATTTTGCAGAAAAAATTTCCCAGCCAGTTTGAACTGCGATTGCACGGCACTGGCTGTTTAGAAGGCACATTAGAAGCCCAAGTCGCTCGCTTGGGCTTAGAGAAAAGCGTGCGATTTTGTGGCCGCACAGAGGATGTCGCAAAATCTTTGCAGCAAGCCCACATCTACACCCAGGTGTCAGAATACGAGGGCCTGTCAAATGCTGTTCTCGAGGCGATGAGCAGTGGCCTGCCACTGGTACTCTCGGAGGTAGGCGGCAACAAAGACGTCGTCAACCCGGGTGAGAACGGCTATTTAGTGTCTTCGGGAGACGCTACTGCATTGGCCATGGCCCTTGCACCGCTTATCCGCGACCGCGATTTGTGCCGTCAATTGGGACAGCAGTCCCGAACACTGGCCGAACAAAAATTCTCTTTAAAAAGCGTCACCGCTCGTTTGCTGTGCCTCTATAACAACTCAGCTTGTGGCTCTGAAGCCGGTTGTGCTCGCCGTGCCGCTGCCAACTAAACTGTTCTCCCAGTCGGCGATAGTCATTTACTGTCACCGACTCCTTTAAAAAGACGCAGTAACCGAATCAAAAACGCGGCCGGTGCCCCAACTTTATTCAGCGGCTCGACAGCACGATGCACGGCAGGGGATCCAATTTCGCTGTCCACACGATCGCACCCCTACGAAAAATCTCACCAGCAAACCAGCAAGCTAACTTCTTGCAACAATCAACGCCCGTTGAACCGCAAACATCCGTTTCACTCTACCCAAAAGAGCTATCCCTTAGCAGCCGCCAAGCGGGCACGCCAAAATGGTATCCTAGGGCTTTAGCTGCAGCCTTTGCGGACATCACTGCCCATGAGCTTGGAAAAACCGATCAACCCAATGGAACCGGCTCTGCGCCAGCGCTTGATTGACGCACTCTCGTCCATCCTGCCAGCCCATTGCCTCAA
Source organism: Granulosicoccaceae bacterium (assembly GCA_049607125.1). GTDB lineage: Bacteria > Pseudomonadota > Gammaproteobacteria > CALCKW01 > CALCKW01 > CALCKW01. The sequence continues at coordinate 2,413 of JBMYWE010000342.1, forward strand.
AACCGAAGACAGCCAACTGCGCCCCTACGAGAGCGACGGCCTAGCAGTGTACCGACGTAGACCAGCCGTGGTAGCGCTTCCCGAGACCGTAGAACAGGTTCAACAAGTGATGCGCCTCTGCCGCGATCTAGATATTCCGGTGGTGGCACGCGGGGCGGGCACCGGCCTGTCAGGTGGTGCACTACCTAGGCCAGACGGGCTCACGCTAGGATTGGGCAAGTTCAATAAAATTCTTCACGTAGACGCAGATAACACCTTGGCAGTGGTCCAGCCAGGCGTTCGCAACCTCGCCATCTCTGAAGCAGCTGCACCCTACGGTCTCTACTACGCTCCCGACCCTTCTTCGCAAATTGCCTGCTCCATCGGCGGCAATGTCGCCGAAAACGCTGGCGGCGTGCACTGCCTCAAGTACGGACTGACAGTTCACAATGTGGTGCAAGTGAAAGTGGTTACCATCGACGGCGAGTTGCTGAGCATTGGCGGATTATCACTGGACACCCCGGGGTACGACTTGCTCGCCCTGATGCACGGCTCCGAGGGTCTGCTGGCCGTTGTGGTTGAAGTGACTGTCAAGCTGCTCCCCTCCCCTCCCGTAGCCAAGGTGCTGCTGGCCGCCTTCGACGACGTTCAAAAGGCCGGCGACACAGTAGCGGCAATTATCGGGGCGGGTATTATCCCGGCCGGTCTGGAGATGATGGATAGTGCAGCCATAGTCGCCGCCGAGGCTTTTGCCAAGTGCGGCTACCCCACCGATGCAGCGGCGCTGTTTTTATGTGAGCTAGACGGCAGCGCAGCGGAAGTCGCCGAGCTCATGGCGCAAGTGATCGAGATTGTCGAAGCCGGTGGCGCCACCGAACACCGAGTAGCCGCCGATGAAACCGAGCGCGCCAAACTCTGGAAAGGCCGCAAATCTGCCTTTCCTGCCGTGGGCCGTCTCTCTCCCGACTATTAC
>JBMYWE010000343.1:0-3360 GCA_049607125.1 Granulosicoccaceae bacterium
CCACGAGCAGCAGCAAGGCGGCCGAGATGAGCAGACCGGGCCAGGCGTTTCCCCAGGCACGAGCTTTGGGCGGGCGCTTAGACAAGACGACGGGTGCTGCTGTACTTGGAAATCATTTGTTCGAATAAATTCGAACCCACAGTGCGCACAGGCTTCTGTGGGTTCGGCTTTAGTCGGACAGCGCCCATCACTGCGACAGTTTGTCCTGCCAAGTCTCGATCCAAGCGGCGCGATTCTTCTCGACTTCAACACCGTCCATTAGCAGGGTTTTGCTCGGGGTGTTGTCACCAAAGCCTTCAGGCAGGCCGTTGGCGGTTTGTGTGGCGGGGTAAGTCCAGTTGGTGGTCGGGATGATGTCCTGCACCTCGTCGCTCAACAAAAACTGCAAAAAGGATTGAGCAAGTTCAGGGTTTTTACTGCTCTTGAGCGCAGCTGCAACTTCGATTTGTAAGTAGTGGCCTTCTTCAAAGGGTGCCCATTCAAAGCGTTGGTCTTCTTCAGCGATACGGTGGTAGGCTGGGGAGGTGGTATAGGAGAGCACCATCTGTGCTTCTTCTTTGAGGAATAGGCCATAGGCATCCGACCAACCCTTGGTGACTGTCAACACGTGCGGGGCCAGTTGTTCCCAGAGCTCGGGGGCGCGATCGCCATAGGCGGTTTGTAGCCAGAGCACCAATCCGAGTCCAGGTGTACTGCTGCGCGGATCCTGGATGATGATTTTGAAGTCATCGGGTAGGGCTGCCAGCGCTTCGAAGCTGGTGGGGACTTCGGGGGTCAGCTCTTTGTTGTAGACAAAGGCGAAGTAACTGTAGTCGAAGGGCAAGAAAGTGCTGTCGCTCCATTCACCGGTGGGTAGTGTCAACGCACGGGTGTCGGCTTGATGCTCGGCGAATAGACCCGTCTCGCGCGCAGCTTCCGCGATGTTGGTGTCCAAGCCCAGCACGACGTCCGCGGCGGTCTCCGGGCCTTCTAGCTGAACCTTTCGCAGGGCGCCGATGGAGGAATCGGCTGCCACGAAAACCAGATCGCAGTTGCAATTGGCTTCAAAAGCTTTTTCTATGCCCGGAGCTGGGCCCCAATCGGCCGCAAAGGCATCATAGGTATAAACTGTTAGGGTCGGTTTATCCGCTGCTTGCGCGGGGCTAAAGGCAGCGCTGAGTAGGGCAGCAGATAGGATTAAGGAAGTGTTCAAGCGCATGTCGCGTCTCCAAGTATCGACGCGGAGGTTTCGATACAAGGCGCACTAGCACGGGGCAGAGACTTTGTACGCTTCCTCCGCCGGTGTTAACCGGTTCAGGTTCAATGGGTGTTTCTCAGCGCGCAGCTTCTGCTGCGAGCACCCCAGCGTGTTTTCGAGCGCCAGTATAGGCCCGGTTGTGCGAGAGGGCAAATACCAGACTCCCTAAGTCGTTGGGCCAGACGCGCCTAGTCAACCGGCCCTGGCGGACGCCAAGCGCGATCGACAGCGCCTAGGCTATTGGCGCGGCTGCGCCCAATGGAGGCTTCGTTCTCCTTGCGCAGCTTTTTCGACAAGTCGATGTATTCTTGATTCTCGTGAGGCGGTATATCGGGGTTGTAGATTTTCGCGAGTTCGAGAGTGCCCCGTTTGTCCGATTCGACGAAGGCGTGCACCATTTTTTCCACTTCAAAAGGGTGGATTTCCAGCGCTTCCAGTGCCGAGCGACCGGCGCGAACCGCGCTGTCGAAAGTCTCGCGGATAATGTCGTTGGCTCCCGACTGGTACAATTCGAACACCTCCATACGGTCATAGGCTCTGGCAACGATGTGGATGTCAGGGCGGTGTCTGCGCGCGTGCCGCACGATATCGTGGGTGCGTTGTTGATCATCGATGGCGACGATCAGCATCTGTGCCTCTTCAAGACCGGCGGCGTGAAGCAGGTCTGGGCGGGAGGCATCGCCGTAAAAAGTCTGTACGCCGAACTTGCTCTGCCGATGCACCGCTTCGGCGCTGACATCCAGCACCACTGTCTGGTAGCCGCTGTGCAACAACAAGCGGTTGATAATCTGTCCGTAGCGGCCGATGCCGGCGATAATGATTTTGCCTTGTTCGGGGGTGTCGCTGGCGCCGCGATTTTGATCGCTGGCCATTTTTGGCAACAACAGCTGTTCGTAGCAGATAAACAACAGCGGAGTGAGCAGCATCGAGAAGGCCACGACCAGCAGTAGAATGTCGGCAAGAGAAGCGGGAATAACACTATTTTGAACGGTGAAGGCAAGCAGCACAAAGCCGAACTCACCGGCTTGGGCCAGCGCCAGCGCGAAAAGCCAGGTGTCGGCTCTGTTGAGCTTGAAGACCTTGGCAAGGCCTAACAATACCGCTGCTTTGAGGGCGATCAATCCCACGGTAAGCCCTATCACCATGGCGACATTGGCCGATAAAATGCCAAAGTTTATGCCAGCTCCCACGGTGATAAAAAACAGCCCTAGCAGCAACCCTTTGAAGGGTTCGATATCGCTTTCGAGTTCGTGGCGGAACTCGCTATTGGCCAGCACCACGCCGGCGAGGAAAGTGCCGAGAGCGGGAGACAAACCCACCAGGCTCATAAGCAGTGCAATACCGATAACCAACAGCAACGCGGCGGCGGTAAATATCTCCCTTGCTTTGGCCTGCGCCACAAAACGAAAGAGCAAGGGTGATAGATAGTGACCACCAACCACGACCGCTGCCACCGCGAGCAGTGTCACCGCCGCCACTTGCCAGCCGTGCAACCCGGCCACAAGGCTCAGGCTGCCGTGGTGATCAGCGCCGTGTTGGGTAGCTTGTTGCAACTCGGGCAGCGCCAGCAATGGGATGAGCGCGAGCATCGGAATGACGGCGATATCTTGAAACAACAACACGGAAAAGCTCGCCTGGCCGCCGTCGCTTTTCATCAGGCCTTTTTCGTTGAGGCTCTGCAGCACAATGGCGGTAGATGAGAGAGAGAACACTAAGCCAATAGCCAGCGCGATACTCCAGACTTGCCCCAGTGCCAAGGCCACCGCCGTGATCGCGGCGGTAGTGAGTAACACTTGCAGGCCACCCAGACCCAAAAGTTTGTGGCGCATTGCCCAGAGGGCGCGAGGTTCTAGCTCAAGGCCCACTAAAAAGAGCATCATCACCACGCCGAACTCTGCCACGTGCTGTATCGCTTGCGTCTCGTCTCCCACTAGCCCGAGTGCTGGACCAATGAGGATGCCGGCGATCAAGTAGCCCAAGACCGACCCCAAGCCCAGTCGCTTAGCCAAGGGAACCGCGAGCACGGCCGCGAAGAGGTAAATAAAAGCTTGTAGCAACCACTCAGTCATGGGGTTGCTCCAACAAAGGATTCAAGTGCTCTGCTTCGATCAGTGGGTACGATG
>JBMYWE010000344.1:0-3346 GCA_049607125.1 Granulosicoccaceae bacterium
GTTCTCACGCCACAAAGTAACCAACGGCATCAGCGCGCGCTGGTCAGCGGCATCGAGGCGATGATCGCCAGAGCGAAAGTCGATGTCTTCAACCACATGGGCCTCTTTACCGCAAGCACCGTGACCACGCGCCATGCGCTCCATCACCTGGCTAAATGTCTCTTTGGCAAAAGCCTGCTCGGCGTCGACCAAAGCGGCTGCGCTTGGAGAGAGCTTGGACTGCGGATTATTTGCCAGGGTTGCAGCAGGCTGTTCAATTGGCTCTAGGCCAGAGATACCAGCGAGCATGTCATTGGATAGGCAACCGCGACCACCGTCTAGCTTGAGCACGATGCGTCGGTTGCCGCGACGACCACTTGCATCGGCGTTGCTGTAGAGCGGTCTAGTCTCACCGAAGCCCATAGCGAGTGGCGGATTTTTGACCATACCCGCCCCGCCGGCCAGATAAGCTGCAACTGCTTTGGCGCGACGCTCTGACAGCTCCATGTTCTCGCGAGCACCACCAACATCATCGGTATGCCCTTCGATGACGACCTGGATGGCCGGGTCACGACGCAGGAGCTGTACAACTGGGTCCAGCACTCGACGCGCTTTTTTGTTCAATCGCGTGTCGCCCGCTTCAAACTGAACACCCGATATAATACGGTCAATGCCATTACAAGCTCGCGATGCCGCCACCGGGCTCTGCTGACCTGCCAGCTCGATCGTGTCGCTTAGCGCGGGCTCGGCGATAGGCTCAACCACCGCAAAAGGCATCGGATTGAGCTCTTCTGCTTCGAGCGCTTTCGCCACCGGAGCCGAGACTTCATCGAGGATCTCGATCCCTTCCTGAACGGCACCGGCTTGCGCTGCTACCGCTACCACCTCTGCGGCTTGCTCAGGTGCAGCGACGGATTCCTGTTCGATTTGTGGTTCTGGCTCTGCTGCGGCTCGCGCGACTGAGCTCGCCGCTTTATCTTCGGCGATCTCGGCTTGAACCGGTGTCAACGACAGCGCTTCCAAAGATTGCTTTTTGGACTTGCTGATTGCGGTTTGTGTCTGTGCCCTAGCGGGTGCTTGGGGTTTGAATATCGCCCCCGCCTGTTGCACCGGCAAGTGACAATTTCGACCACCGGTCATCGATATCTCGATACGCCGGTTGTGCGCTCGCCCCGCCACACTGTCGTTTGACGCGATGGGGTACATTTCACCCAGGCCCAGTATCGAGGGCGCTGTGCTCAGGCTGGGTGCCTGTGACATCAAATAGTCCGCCACCGATTGAGCACGTAGAGCCGACAGTCGCTGGTTGGCAGATCGCCGACCGATGGAATCTGTGTGGCCTTTAATCTGAATGAGCAGTGAACTGTCATTGCGTAAGGCGGCGATCATGGGCAACAAGGCACGCTTACTCGCGCCATCCAACGCTGATTCTCCGACCTCAAAACTGACCCCTCTGACTACTTGGTCAATCTGCTGGCACTGGGGCAAACCCTCTTTGTAGCTAGCGTGAACCGAGGCCTCAGCGATCACCGAGGCAGGCTCTACCCTTTGCAGCGCAGCGCTCTGCACCCCTTGGGGCAGCGATTTGCCGACATTGGAATCCACTTCTAGCAAGCCTGCCAACTCATCTTCACAGCCGTCACCCGCGCGCAGATTCAATTCAATGCGACGGTTGCGGGCGCGCCCACTGGCCGTTTCATTGGAGGCGATGGGATTGCTTTCACCCATGCCTATCGCGCGAGGTGGGTTGTTAAAGTTACCGGCGGCCATTGCCAAATAATTGGCCACCGCTCTCGCCCTTTTTTGCGAAAGCATTTGATTTTTGGAAGAATTTCCGCGTGAATCGGTATAACCGCGCACGGTGACCCGGATATTGGGCCCGCGCGTGAGCGCGCGTGCCACCTTGTCTAGCTGCTGCTTGGCCAGAGCGGAGAGCTGCGCACTGCCACTGTCGAAGGTCACCCCACTCAATTCGCGATCGACCGACTTGCAGGCACCTGGCGCTGCAACTTCAGCATCAGATTTGGTCTTCGCCTCCGAGTCGTCAGGTAACCGCTCGATGGGCACCAATAGCGGCTCTTCTACCGCCCCTGGAGCTACCATATCCTCTTTATCTAGGCTGGGCTGTGCTACAGCAGGCTTTGCAGACGCTACACGACCGAGTTTTGCACTCAAAGACAAGTGGGCAAAAGCGGCTTCTTCGCCATAACTTTCAAGCCCTAGTCGCCCCTCTAGGCGATTGCCCATGCGCCATTGCATACCGGCACCTAGTAGCGCTCCCACCTCACTCTCGTCTTCAAACTCAATCCGAGTATCATCGCTCTCTCGTTCTATCAGAGCCGCCCCACCACGTAGGTAGAAGTTCAATTTAGAACTCGGTTTACGCAGCAAATAGTCGATGGCCACCGAGGGTATTTTATGTTCTATTTCAGATACTTGAGCGCCGTTTTGCACCTCTGCCTTGCCGGCATCGGTGTAACCGACTTCCCAGCGCCAACGCGGCTTGAAGTACTTGCCAAAAAAGACCTTGGCACCTTCACTTTGATCACCATCTTCGGCAAAACTAAAACCGTCTCCGAAGTCTTCAGGCTCAAGCTTTGACAGGCCACCACCTATACCAACGTAGTATTTATGAGCGCTTTCACCTCCCCCACCCGACAGCTCTTTAAGTGCAATAGCGACACTATTGTCTTCGCGCTCTGGAAGCTGCAAGTCAGCAAAGGCCGGAGAGGCAATCACTCCGGCAAACAAGGCGGCCGATAAGCACCTCCATGCTTTGAGTAACGACTGCGGTCGAGCCACAAGCGAGATTGACTCAGGCTGGTGAATCGGAGATTTGTTGCTCGAACTGTCTAGCTTTTGCTGACAAACCGCACGTCGCACGTGCGGCAGAGAGCGCTGCCAGGCGACAACCCTCTGTACCCGGCGTCTGTGCCGCTGGGCTGTTGGCTTTGAAATGGTCGATACCGATCGACCGGCTAGACGAACTGGTTCAGACTTGATTCTTGTCGTTCTCACAGATGCGCTTCCAAGTTGTATCCGCCATTAGCTGGCAGGAGCAATACATATGTCATTTACTTTGCGTATCGATAAAAGCCGCCAATTTCCCAACGCAAAAGCGGGAAAAATCGGCGCTTGATAGGCTCCAAAGACACAAATGCAATCGCAAAGCCGTGAGATAGGATTTTGATAAGTTGTTTTAATTACACAGAAGAAATGTTTGCTTGCGAATCTGAGAAAACGCACTAGCGGATACGGCTACACCCCGCAGAACGATTGAGGATAGCTCACGAATTCGGGAGCTGTCTCGAGCTGTACGGTAAAGATTGCAAGCCAAAAAAAAAGGCGCCTTTGGTTTCCCAAGAGG
>JBMYWE010000345.1:0-3329 GCA_049607125.1 Granulosicoccaceae bacterium
CCGATTGGCCAGTGGGTTTCGGGTAAAGCCCTCAAAGGGAGCTCCATACGGCCAGAGAATTTTTAGTTCCGCACCTACGCTTCTGTAGTTGCCAGCCCCCTGCATTGCCGTCGCAGATAGCCCCACTTGCTCGGGCGCAGCCAAGCTTCGTACGGGTGGCTCCAGCCAGAAAATTGAGTCAATTTTCAGATTTCAGCCATCGGCGGCCCCGAGCAGCAATTCGCGCACTGATCGATGCCGGCATCAGTACTAGACAGTTCCCCAACACAATCATCACCACCCCTGCAATACCAGTTTCCTGCCACTGGTAACCTTCGAAAACCGTGGACAACCCCAGGGCCAGCACCGGTGTCGCGACCAGCACATAGGCAGCACTGCTGGCACCGATTCGAGCAACTAGGGTCAAGTACACAGGGAAGGCCAATACCGAGGCAATGAAAGCGAGGTACAACAAGCCGCCAAGGTATTTTGCGCTCGTGTCCAGCTGGAACGACTGCCCCTGCAATACACTGGCAGCTAGCATGAGCAAGCACCCGTAGATCATGGCCCAAGCGTTACTGCTCAAGGTGTCGATACCCGCTCGTCCTTGTCGAATGCTCAGCATGTTGCCGCATGAAAACGAGAGGCTCCCCAGCAACGACAGCGCCACGCCCATGGCGGTAGAACGGGCCAACCCACCCGCGAGATCCTGCCAGAACAGCAACACCAGCCCAGCCATGCCAAGCGGCGCGGCCACCCACAGGTATCTGCTGGGCTCTTGTCGCCAGACCCAACTCCCCAAAAAGGCATTAAGCAGAATGACGGTGGACATCACCACCGCCACTAAGCCGCTGCTGATATAGGCAGTGGCATTGTAGAAGGCCACAAAGTTAAATGAGTAGAGGCAAATGCCTTGCAGCAGAAAAAACACATGATCGATCGCTCTGCAGCGTTGTAATCGACGAAGAACCATCAGTGCCAGAAACAAAATTATCCCTGCCAGTGCAAACCGGTAAGCAATAGATTGCGTGACCGGAACCGCCCCCTCCTGCCACTTGATGGCCAGCCACGAGCCTCCCCAACTCAACCATGTCAAAAAATACAAAAGCGCGTTCATAGAATACCTCGAGTTCCACCTTCGAGTTATCTTGGCTAGGTTTGATCGAAAGATATGTCATCGTTCACGCGCGTTGTCACAATCTTGCGCCTAATCCACCGCCATCGGTTGTTGACTAGCCATACACGCGATAAGCTCAGGCAACTTCTTCCAGTAGAGTCCGACGACAGCCCCATGCAGAGCTCTCGCAACCCCATCGCCTTTCAGCAGTCGAGCGTCAACGCGCTGCGCTCGGTGGAACTGCCCCACGGCGTGCTAATACGTGAGTACAACAACGCCAATGAACGGGTTTACTACGAAGAGAACGGCGTCCATACTTTTAGCATGTACCTGCGGGGTGGCTATCAAACTCAGCGATTGGACTGCTCGTCTTCCAAGGGAGCTCCAGGGCATTTCTGCCTCATGCCCGCTGGCTCTTACTCCGCATGGGAAATTGGAGACTCGCAGCGATTTGCGCATGTGTACTTCAGCGATACATACATCAAACAACTCGCACTCGAAAACTTTGACACAGATCCCCGCTGTATTGATCTACCGCACCTGACATTTGAGCGCAGCGACACCTTGCTAGCGCTGCTACAACACAGCATTCTCAATTGGTCTTGGGAGCAGCCCGACAACCACATGTTGTTACAGCAAGGGCTACAAACACTGTTGCTCAACCTATTGGGGTCACTGAGCTTGACCAAGATTGGCCCGAGTAAACCTCTCAAAGGTGGCCTGTCACCCGCAGCACAAAAGAAGGTAAGAGATTTTGTGCAGGCAAACCTTCATCGCAAAATACTGCTCTGCGATCTAGCCAAGGAGGTGGGTTTAAGTGAATTTCACTTCGCCCGTATGTTTAAGGTCAGCTTCGCCGACTCCCCTCAGAACTTCATCAGCAAGTCGCGCATAGAGGCAGTCAAACAGGCCTTAGTGCACTCAGTCGGCCGCTCGCAACCGCCGTTGGTGCAACTAGCTCAACACTTTGGATTTGCCAGCCAAAGCCACATGGGAAAAGTGTTTAAACAGCATGTTGGTGTCAGCCCCGGGCAGTACGCCAAACTTCACTGACTCCCTAATCGCCACAGCACCTGGCCTCTTCCATGGCGGCGGCGCTGGTTTTTCTCTCTGATCGCCTTTGATATGCCAAAGCTGTCGTTAGTTGGACAATGTCTGGCGATCTAACCCGCAGCGCTGGCGCGAAAATATCTAGAGTAGTGCCTCGCGCTGCCCAGACAAGCGACACCGTTTGGCAGCAATATCAAGACAGAACATCACACAGACAGTACATCATGGCATTGATCAAATCAGGCGAGCGGGTACGCAGCTCAAACCACGTTATTCACAACGACACAGGCTATTTCGTCAAGATTCCGCCCAACCCCGACGAAGATTTTGAGGCCCAGATACGCGCCACGCTTACAAGTCTGGATGACGAAATGGAGCAAGCTGGCACACACCGCGCGAATATGCTGATGGTGCACATCTACCTGGCTGATATAGATCGAGTAGCCGAGTTTAATGGTCATTGGGATACTTGGCTGGATGGCGCTAAGCCACCCATGCGCGCTTGCGTGCAACCGGCAAAGCTCGCTAACCCCAAGTATATGCTAGAGCTTGTGGTAACAGCCGCGATGACAAGTTAGGCTTTAACCACGAGAAGTAAGCCTGCTGTGTGTTGTAGACTAACGAACACCCTGTTAGCACCTTGACGAGCAGAGCATGCCCGATGCAATAAGCAGTAATTCCGTCGATACGCCCTACCGCGTGGCCATGCTGCTGATGCCCGACTTTCCGTTGATGGCGTTCAGCAGCACCATCGAGCCCTTGCGCGCCGCCAATTTGCTGCGCGGTGAACAGCTGTTCGAGTGGCGCTGCGTCTCACTGGACGGCGAGCCAGTATTGTCGAGCAGTGGTATCTCGATAAACTGCGAAGAAAAAGTCGACGACTCCCATTGGGCCCAGATCTTGATCGTCTGTGCAGGTCCCTTGATCAGCCAGGAAGAATGCAAGCGGTATCATCGTGGACTCAATCTGCACGCCAAACGAGGCTGCACTCTAGCCGGTATTAGCTCCGGGGCTGTTGTTCTGGGCAGCGCCGGCCTACTGGACGGCTACCGCTGTACAGCTCACTGGGAGTATATCGATAGTTTTGCTGAGCGCTTTCCTCTAGCCGAAGTCATCGACCAACTCTACGTCATCGACCGAAAACGCTTAACCTGCTCCGGGGGCACGGCCGCCATGGATATGA
>JBMYWE010000346.1:0-3324 GCA_049607125.1 Granulosicoccaceae bacterium
CAAACCCAGTCATGGGCCACAAAAAGTCGCTGCCGCCCTGCCTGCCCCCAAGCTTTCACTGGCGACCTACAGCGGTGCAAAATACAGCTTGGATTCTACCCCCGGAAAAGTGATGCTCTTAAGTTTCTGGGCCACCTGGTGCCCGCCCTGCGTCGAAGAGCTGCCCTCCATGAATGCACTGGCCGCCGACTATGCCAAGGACGACTTCGAAATTCTCTCGGTCAATTTTCAGGAATCAAAAACAGACATCGAGTCGTTTTTACAGCGTGTTGATGTGGACTTTCCCATTTTGCTCGATCTAGACGGCATTGCCTCGCACGATTGGCACGTGTTCTCGTTTCCCAGCAGTTTCATCCTCGACCGCCGAGGACGCATCCGCTACACGCTCAACAAAGCTATCGATTGGCATACGCCAGAGATTAAAACCTTGCTCGATGAGCTCATCGCTGAATAAGCGAGAAACACTCGGGTTTAAAATCAGTTCTTGCTAGAGATTGGCAATCGGCATACTTTAGAGGCTCGACAATCACTGCACCCCGTGGGAGCAACGCACATGGCTGGCTACGATTCTGGACGCCTCAACCTACCCTTTGTTGGTCTCTGTACCTTCGGTAAGAGCCCTGTATGCCTCAACTGGGACGAGCTCGATGCCGACGTCGCTGTGCTGGGCGCACCGTTTGACTCCGGCACCCAGTATCGCCCTGGTGCGCGCTTTGGGCCACGCAGCATCCGTGAAGCCTCTACCCTTTTCTCCTTCGGGCACGGCGGTGCTTACGACCACGAGGACGACGTCGTCTACCTGCCAGAAGGGCAAGCCCGCATAGTCGATATGGGTGACGCCGATATGGTGCACACCGATACCATTACCTCCCACGCCAATATCGAAACTGCAGTGCGACAAATCATTCGCTCGGGCGCCATGCCCTTAGTCCTCGGCGGTGATCACTCGGTCAATGACCCTTGCGTGGCGGCGTTTGAAGAATACGGCGAAGACATCCACATCGTGCAAATAGACGCCCATTTGGATTTTGTCGATGTGCGCCACGGCGTGATGCACGGCCACGGTAACTGCATGCGCCGCGCTGCCGACAAAACCTACGTCAGCGGTATCACTCAGCTCGGTATTCGCAATGTCTCTTCGACTGCTCGCAGCGGCTATGACGACGCCCGCGAACGTGGCTCAGATATACTTTCAGTACGCCAAGTATGGGACTTGGGGCCAGAAGGAGTCATGGCGCGTATCCCCGAGGGGGCCAACTTTTACGTCACCATTGACATTGATGGCTTTGACCCCTCTATAGCTCCTGGAACAGGCACACCCAGCCACGGTGGATTTCTCTACTATGATGTGTTGGAGATACTACAAGCCCTAGCTTCACACGGCAATGTGGTGGGTATCGACTTATGTGAAGTGGCGCCGGATTATGATCCTACAGATTCCACCTCGATTTTGGCAGCGCAAGTGCTCTTGAATTTCCTAGGCTTTATTTTTCACGCGCGCTCATTAAATACCTAAATGCAAGAGCCCTAAGCCAACAGCAATTCGAGCGTTTCGATTTTTTCGGCAAAATAATCGATCATAACCCGAACTCTCTGGGGTAGATGTTGTTGCTCGGAATACAGGGCTGTTATGGGAATGGGCGTTTGTACATACTCGTCGAGCAAACGCACTAACTGCCCCGAAGCAAGCCCATCATGCGCCACCCAATTGGGCAAAACTGCAATGCCCAAACCTCTGGTTACGGCATCCAACAAGAAATCCGAGCTATCTGCATAAAAGCGTGCTTTTACAGGAACATCTACCTGCTTGCCCTCCATCTGAAAACTCCAACGGCGGGAATTTTGACTCAGTGAATACAACAAGCATTCATGTTCGACTATATCTTTGGGCTGTTGGGGACAACCGTACTTTTTGATATAAGCCTTGGAGGCAACAAGACAATAACGCCCCACACCTAATCGCCGAGCGTTGAGTGTGCTGTCTTGCAATTCACCGGCGCGGATAGCGAGGTCTAGCCCCTCTGTCAACAATCCTAAAACCCGATCATGTAGAACAAACTGCACGCTCAATTGAGGGTATCGTTGGTAAAACTCGTCCATTAGCGGTAATACCACGAGCCTGCCAAAAGTAGTCGGCATGGTCACGCGAATCAGCCCGGTCGGCGAGTAATTCTGGCTGCGCACTTCGTTTTCGGCTTCTTCCAGAGCCTCTAGTAAGCACAGTGCACGAACGTAGTAACTTTTGCCAGCGTCTGTCAAATATTGGCCGCGACTATGCCGAATCAACAACTGCGTGCCCAAATGCTGCTCCAGTCGTGCGATGCGCTTACTCACTGTCGCTTGACTCGAAGCCATCTCAACCGCAACCGAGGAAAAGCTACCGCTTTGCACCACACGAACAAATGTCTGCATACACTCGATTCTATCCACCCAACCCTCGCATGCATTCCAATTTAGAATGCCAGCTATTCAAAAGCACCCAATCTATTCGAATGGAGAATATCTTAAACTATGCATGTTTGTAAAAAATCAACAGAGGCACCGCCATGAGTCACCCGACTATCGCCAATAACAAACCCGTTGCCGTCAATCTCGAAAAAGGAAAGGAGTACTATTTCTGCGCCTGCGGAAATTCCAAAACTCAGCCATTTTGCGATGGCTCCCACGCGGGGACTTCTTTCAAACCCAAGGCGTTTACAGCGGAATCAGATGGTGAAGCCTACCTCTGCGCTTGCAAACACTCGGCTGGTATACCCTTCTGCGACGGTACTCACAAAGATTTCACGGACGACATGGTTGGCAGAGAAGGCCCAGGGCCTAGCACCGATGCGAACGCAGCACCCACAGCCACACCCACCATCGAAGAGCCCACAGTTGCATTCATTCACGAGCTAGCACGAGACGGTTTGTCAAAGCTCGGACACCACGGGCCCATGGTCTCCATGGGCGTCGCTCGAAATGAGCTGCCACACTGGGATGATTTGCAATTGATGGCCGCGCAAATGGCTGACAAACCTTTGCTTGAAAGCGACTCGGTAGGCACTGAGTTGATTATTGGACCGGAAGCCAAAAAACCTCTGCAACTAGCTATTCCGCTGTTTGTGTCTGATATGAGTTTCGGCGCACTCTCAGAAGAAGCCAAGCTTGCCATGGCGCAGGGCGCGGAGCGCGCTGGCACCGGCATTTGCTCTGGTGAGGGAGGTATGCTGCCCGAGGAACAGGCCGCAAATTCACGTTATTTTTATGAACTGGCAAGCGCTCAATTTGGCTACGACGAGACACTTCTAAAACGCGTACAGGCTTTTCATTTCAAAGGCGGCCAAG
>JBMYWE010000347.1:0-3315 GCA_049607125.1 Granulosicoccaceae bacterium
CCTTCGATCGGCGAATTACTTGTTGTGCTAAATTGGCCAGTGCTCGGTCCGTCGTAGCCGGAACCACCTGCTCTCGAATATCCCATCACCGAATAGCTGCAGTCGTAGAACTTGGTAGCAACGCCGCCACACATAAGTGGAACGTCGTAGTTTTGCCGATGCTCTATCTGCCAACCATCTTGCGCCATCGTTTTGGTGTAGGCGAGTCGAGCGTAATAGCGGCAGCGCGCGGCTGTGTTTAAAGCTGTCGTGGTTGGGCAGTAGCTACTGATCTGCGCCTGCGTTAACCACCAAGATTTGTTGGCTGTCACCCCGAAAAGCATTGATCGCATGCATGGCTTCTAGCAGGCTATGCGCTTCGATGTAAGTACTAGCCCAAACAGTGTATTGCTCGCGTTCGTCTGTGTTGTACTCGTTGGATTCGCTGCCGTAGTAGTGCGTAACCAAGGGGTAGTTAAAATCTTCGCCACTGAATTCGACTAAGTTGGGCTCTGGCTCTGGCTCTGGCTCTGGCTCTGGTTCTGGTTCAGGTTCAGGTTGAGGTTGAGGTTGAGGTTGAGGTTGAGGTTCGGGTTCGGGTTCTGATACTGACGGTGTATCGGGGTCGGTTGCGTCGTCATCTGTTGAATCTGTGGTGTCTGTGGTCGTTTCACTTCCAGCGGTGGTTGTGCTCGATTCACTGCAGCCACCCAATATCAAAGTTGTCAGTAATACGCTTGTCAGCATTCGCATGTGCTTCTTCCTTGTGATCAGTGTTGGCTCGAGCCGCATAGCGCCCGTCTTCTCAAACGTAACGAACGGCATTGAGGGAAATGTGTAAGCTTTTTGTAAATGCTGAAATTGAACAGAAAGTGGGTTGAAGCAGCGGACTTTGAGAGAGCATGCCTTGCGCTCTATTGCAGAAGTGGCCACCACACACGAAAGGACGAGAATCAAACAGCACGACCGACTGACAGCTATCCGGCAACTGGCGTTGATGCTGGGCTGGAAAGAACCGCAAAAGGTCGGCGCAGAAATCAGTGAGTACCTGGATCGCCTAACACGTGCTCTTTATCCAAAACGCACGGACTCCAAAGCATGGAACATCAGATTTGCCAAGCACTAAGAGAGTCGCGCAGGAAGCTCAACGAGCTGATCTACAAACCCGCTTCACGCCCGGTAACGCATTGTGGAAGCGAGGACAACCCACTGCTCTGAGCCGAGCCGGTGGTCTACCAAGGCAAGACCATCATCTATCAGGTTCCGCAGATGTACCCTTCACGCTCGTTGGGAGACACCGTTACCTGAAAATAAATCACCATACGCGGATCAACTATTGCAGGCGGCCCAACATTGCGGGGCGGTTGTAATGGGGGGAAAGCTTGATCTACGTGCAGAAGCTCGAAGGCGCAGCGGTGGGGATATTCATCCCGAAGATCGTGACGTGCGATATCTATATTCGACGGCGAAAAGCGCTAGCTGGAGCGGCAAAGTCATAACGTAACTCTACCACCGCGAGCAGGTAAGGCCATGAGCCACGATAGCGAAATAATCCATTACAGAAACAGCTTTGGCCTGACCAACAAGCAAGAGGATTTTACCCAAGCGGTGATCGCTGAGAACACCCAGAGTGATGCCTAACGAAAGGCCTATAATTGTTCCGGTACGACTGCCAAGAGCTTCAACGACACAGCCAGAAAACAAGCCGAGCACCCCGAAATTACCCAGAGGATTGACGAGCTACGAGACCGAGAAAGCCGCGGGCGTGTGCTTTGAACGCTGGAGGAGGGAACAGGCACGCATCGTCTTTGCTGAGCCGCTGGAGCTCTACAAAGATGATGGATCACTCAAGCCGCTATCTGAGGTGAGTGCCGATGCAAGAGCAGCAATTGTTTCAGTTGAGGTCGAGCCGAGAATGGATAGCGACGGCAACGAGACTGTCACCGATAGAAAGGTGAAGTTACACCGCAAGACTGTGGCACTAGAATCAATCAGTCGCGCCCTGGGTGTCTATGAGAAGAGCAACCGCCAGCGCAGTGACATAATCCCTGTGGAGGTAGAGGCTCCTGACTGAGTTAAAGCTTGAGCAATCCTTGCAGTCCAAAACTTTGTGGCAAGACTGTAGATCCTCCTTTCGATCTCTAATATTTGCGAACGGCCTCGTATGTACAAGGTTTAATGTTGCAAGCTGACTGTCGATACGCTTAGTTAATGCACTCGATTCAGCGGGCAATGCGCTTTAATTATCGGGCCGTTAAAGTGGCTTAAATGGAGAGCGCGCCCAATATAAAGGTGAATTAATCGTGGCTTTGACACTAAAAAAACAACTGGCCTCCGCATTTGGCGCAATGGTTTTACTGGCCTTGATCTCATTATTCTTGTCGGTGAGGGCGTTGTCCCAGTCCGACTACCGCTTCAGTAGTTTTGTTAATGAGCACAGCAAGTTGGTCTCTACAGCTATGGACGTCAGAAGTGCGGTGAATGAGCGCGCAATAGCAGCGCGAAATCTCGTACTTGTGACAACTCAAGCGGATAAAGATCTTGAGTATGCGGCAGTGGTGAAGGCACATGAACACGTTGGCGCGTCCTTAAAAGAGCTGCAAGCTTTGGTTAAAGAGGACGAGCACGCTACTGATCGTGACATTGCTTACTTGGACGGCATCTCCAAGGTTGAGTCGTTGTACGGTCCGGTCGCTTTAGCTATTGTGAAATTGGCGGTTGATGGTGAGCGAGAAGCGGCGGTCGAGATGATGAACAAAGAGTGCAGGCCTCTGCTCGCGCAGCTACTGGGCGTTGTCGCCGATTATGTCGAATACAGCGATACCCAAGCGGCAGAGGCTGTTACGGAGGCACACAGTACATACGTGATGAATCGCAACATACTGTTGTCTGGTGGGGCGCTGGCCGCGCTGTGTGCAATCGCATTAGGCATCTTGTTGATTCGTAGTATCTTTGGCGCATTGGGAGCTGAACCCGTCGTATTGCGCGATGTTGTTAGCCGGGTTGCTGATGGTGATTTGAGCCCTGTAACTGGCGCAAGCCAGGCTAAACAAGGCAGTGTTTTGTCGTCACTGGGTCAGATGCAGACGCAATTGATCGGTTTGATCGGCCAAGTGCATAGTTCAGCAGACAACATTGCATCAGCTAGTAACCAAATTGCTGATGACAACAAAAACCTATCGGTTCGCACGACGCAACAAGCAAGCTCACTGCAAGAGACAGCGACTTCAATGTCGAATCTAGGAGAAACCGTTAAACAAAATGCCAGTGACTCTCAACAGGCCAACGAGTTGGCGCAGGGCGCTGCTGTAGTGGCTCAAAAAGGGGGGGCTGTTG
>JBMYWE010000348.1:0-3312 GCA_049607125.1 Granulosicoccaceae bacterium
ACGGTTGGTAGTATCGCTTTGCAGGGCGTACGCCAGTGTGACCTGCGCTTGGGTGAGAGCGCCTGTGTTATTGGCTTAGGGCTACTGGGTATCCTAGCAGTGCAGATGCTGAAGGCCTCCGGTGTTCGCGTGATCGGGTTTGACCCGAACCCAGAGCGCTGCAAGTTGGCCGAGTCGCTGGGTGCGGACAAGGCTGTTACCGGCAATTTGACTGATGAAGCTTTGAGCTTTTCCCGAGGTCATGGTGTGGATGCGGTACTTATCACCGCAGCTACCAAATCCAATGAGCCTGTTTCTACTGCCGCTGAAATTGCACGGATGAAGGGTAAGGTCGTTGTGACGGGGGTTGTGGGCATGGATATCCCCCGAGATCAGTTCTACAAAAAAGAGCTCGATTTCAAATTGAGCCTCTCGTATGGCCCCGGCCGCTACGACAGCAGCTATGAAGAGGGCGGAAATGATTACCCCTACGGTTACGTTCGATGGACAGAGCAGCGCAACATCGCCGCCTTCCTCGATATGGTTTCCGCGGGCACACTCACTCCATCTAAGCTAGTGACTCATCGGTTTGAGTTTGACGATGCTCTCAAAGCTTATGAGCTGCTGATGGGTAAGACCGAAGAGCCCTATCTCGGTATCACACTGCAATACAGCGCTGAAGTGTTGGATCGCAGCAAAGACAGCATTGTCGAATTCAAGACGCCGACCACTGAATCTGCCAATGGCGTATCGTTCGTGGGCATAGGTAATTTTGGTCGAGGTGTGCTGTTGCCCCAGGTAAAAAAGGTGGCGGGCGCGACTCTCAAAGGTGTTTGCAGTAGCTCCGGTGCGGCAGAAGTTGCCAAGCAAGAGGGCTTTGAGTTCTCTACAACCAACAGCGACGAAGTCTTTAAGCGCGACGACACCGGAACGGTGTTTGTCTGTACCCGTCATAACTCGCACGCGAAATACGTGATGGAAGCACTGGACAACGGCAAAAATGTGTTTGTTGAAAAGCCACTTTGTATGAACCGCGAAGAGATGGCGGTTATCAAAGAAAAAATGGCCAATTCCGAAGCTCGACTGATGGTCGGTTTCAACCGTCGTTTTTCTCCACATGCGCAGTTGATCAAAAGCTATTTTGCCAAGCGTAAAATGCCTATGACGATTAGCTGCAGAGTCAATGCCGGCATCATTCCCCCCGATGTTTGGCTGCAAGACCCAGCGATCGGCGGCGGCCGTATCGTTGGCGAAGTGTGCCATTTTATTGATTTGGCTATGCACGTAGCGGGTAGCAAAATACAGTCAGTACAAGCGACTTGTGCCAGCACAGATGACGCTACGCTGGTGGCCGAAGACTTCCTGTCTCTCAATTTAAAAATGGAAGACGGTTCTATTGCCAATATTGTCTACACGGCTGGAGGGCCAACAGAACTTGCTAAAGAGCGTTACGAGTTCTTTGCCGACGGTTCCTATGCTGTGCTAGATAATTTCATGAAATCCGATTGCTACGGAAAACTGGGCAAGCAGTCGCTCAAAGGCAAGATGGAAAAAGGTTTCTCTGAAGAGATAAATGCCTTCTTCCAGTCTATAGCTGACAAAACAGCAGCGCCTATTCCTGCCGATGAAATCTTCAACGCCACAGAGGCGTCATTTGCTGCTGTTGAAGCTTTGCGCAGCCGCAACACAGTTGAGTTGGGTCAGGTCTCACCCTCCGATAAAGATGGCGACAGCGAATCGAAAGTAGCCTAAATCCTTAGATAGATGACTATCTCTAGCCTCGGCGTCCTGTGGATGTCGAGGCTTTTTCCTATTTATTCGTTCAAAAATATTGCCACGAATTCTACCTAGCCAGTTATGTCCTTCGGCTAATACCTTGCTGAAACTCAGATCAGTCAGGCAGAGTACTAGCATTTCATTGACAGAGCGCTGGTGCTTAACTCCACTTTGAGCGACCCATTTTGTCAGTTTGAAACTTGTTGGCTAACCCTTTTGTCATAACTACTCTTGTTTGCCTGCCGTTTTTTGCTCTCGATAAGGGAAGGCTCGTGTTTGTTGCAAGTTAAGGTACGTGTTTAACGCTCTGAATGGCCATTGCTGTAGTCGGCCTCGCCGGGTTTATAGCTTCTCTTAAGCGCAACAGCGAGGTCGCTCAGCGTTCAAAAAAGCAGGTGGTATCGGAGCAAAGATGTATCGCAGACGGGTTGGTGCAAACGCATTTTAGCCTCCGACAGGCTAGCGAGTGTGGGTGCATGGTATCTAAGAACGTCGCAACCATTGGATGTGGAGTCGTCACCGGTGGTGCTTTACCCGTTTCTTGTTGAGTAGCTATCCAGAAATGACCCTTCATGCCTTCGCTCGCACAAAACCGCGCAAGCTACCAGAACATGTAGTTTTTAAGTCGATTGACGACACGCGCGAGCCTTCTATCGTTGCCCGTGCTAGCGCTGCATCGCAAGTTGCGCCTTCCGTCTAATGTGGACGCTGAGGAGCGACTGTAACCTGTGTATGCTGCTAATACTTTGGATAGTGATTGATGACTTAACACCGGAGCAGAGCGGGAAGTGCTTTGAATTCGAGGGTCTTGAAGTCAAGCGCTAGTGTATAAAACGCTTGCATCAGATTTACGATGGGTCGATATTTCACCCACCGTTAGAGTTGTCGCAGTTAATGAGGTGTATCAAAAGAGTGAGTACTGAAATAGCTATCCACTGGTTTCGTCAAGATTTGCGTTTGTCTGACAACCCTAGCTTGGTGAATGCAGCAGTACACTCGCGAGTTCTGCCTGTATATATTTTTGATGATGTACATCCTGGACCCTATGCACTGGGAGGCGCCAGTTGTTGGTGGCTTCATCACTCTCTAGTCTCGCTTTGCCAAGCTCTGAACGGAAACTTGTCGCTCTACAAGGGTGACCCGCTTGATGTGTTGTTGAGCTTAGCAGAACGTTACAAGGTAACCGCTGTTTACTGGAACAGATGTTATGAACCTTGGCAAATGGAGCGCGACACGAGAATAAAAGCAAAGCTTAAGGCAAACGGTATTGCGGTGCGTAGCTATAACGGTTCCTTGTTGTGGGAGCCTTGGGCAGTGCTAAAAGATGATGGAACAAATTATAAGGTCTTTACGCCCTTCTACCGCAAAGGATGTATGCGCGCAATGGCGCCGCGCGAGCCATTAGATACTCCAATGCAAGTACAGTATTTGAGAGATGAGGCAGGCGCGGTCTCACCAGATGATTTTGCATTGAAGCCAATAACTAGATGGGGCGAAAGGTTGCACGCCCACTGGTCGATTGGCGAGCGCGCGGCGTGCGACCGTTTTCAAGAATTT
>JBMYWE010000349.1:0-3309 GCA_049607125.1 Granulosicoccaceae bacterium
CACCCAGAACCCAGATCAAATCATCCATCTATTTGCAGACGACACCGCGCTGAGCGAACAGGATGAAGGCGGTCAGCTACCCTACGGGGCCACTCTTGTAGCAGAAATTTATAAGGCCAAGAAAGACGACAAGGGAGAGGTGATCGAGTCGGCCTTGGGCGAAAGACTGCAAGGTGCGCTGGCGGCGGTCGCCGTGATGCAGCGACGCGAAGGCGCGGATGCAGACTACCCCGAGGACGCCCGCAACGACGACTGGGATTTCGCCATTTTTAAGCCCAATGGAGAAAAATTAGACAAAGACTTGGTGGCCTGCGCGGCCTGTCATGCGCCTCTGGCTGACAGACACCATCTGTTCTCGTATCAACATATTGTCAACGCGCAGCCCTAACAGCCCATTCAGAAACTAAACACCGCTGCGAACGTCCCGAATTTGGCCATAACAGGCGCTGCTTTTCGTTAAATAGTGCCGCTATTCGCCTCAAATCAGCACCTGTTTTGTCTCAAATCGGATCATTCTCGCTTGGCGCCTAGTTTCTGAAAGGGCTGCTAAGCGCTGCTTGAACTGACGGCTGAATAACCCGATGAGAAGGGAAAGGAAGTGGCGCGCCCTGAGAGATTCGAACTCCCGACCCTCAGGTTCGAAGCCTGATGCTCTATCCAGCTGAGCTAAGGGCGCGCTGTAGGACTTATGTTAGCACCGACTGGGTGAGAACACATGGGCAGATGCAAAAAACAGTTGGCCGAGTTGTTGTTAGGCAGGGCGACTAGATCGAGCAGCCCTGCTAGGACTTAAGCCATAATGGGCAGACGTCGGGTGCGCTCTTCGAGCAAGGCGAGCGCGTTGCACACGGCTGCAGCTACCGGTGGCACGCCTACCTCACCGATACCACCGACAGTCTCATCGCTCTGCAGCACGGCCACTTCAACCTCAGGAGCGTCCGCCATTTTAACCATGGGATAGTCGTGGAAATTGCTCTGCACCACTGCGCCGTTATTGATGTCGCACTTGCCATACAGTGCGGCGCTGAGACCGAAATGCACGCCACCTGCTACCTGCCCGCGGATGCTCGCTGGGTTGACGGGCACACCGCAATCAACGGCGGCCCAAACGCGATGGACGCGAACCGCACCCGCCTCACGCGACACCTCGGCTATCTGTGCCACGGTGGAGCCAAAGCTGCTGACCACCGCAACCCCCATCGCTCGGCCCTGCGCATCGGGAGCCGCTCGCCAACCCGCCATCTCCGCTACCGCCTTCAGGGTGCGCGCCTGTGGACCATCGGCATCGAGTAGAGACAAACGATACGCCAGCGGATCGGCGCCTGCGGCGAGCGCGAGCTCGTCGATAAAGCTCTCGACAAAAAAGCCATGTTGGGAGAATTCCACGCTGCGCCAAAAGCCGGTGGGTACCGCTTGGGCGGCACCGGCACAAGCAACCCGCAGGTTGGGGATGTTGTACGGCGGTGCCGCGGCGTGCGCGTTATCGTTGGGCAAGTAGGTGCTGCCCGACCAATACTTGGGCTTGCCGTTGTCTTGCAGGCCAGCGCTAAATTGGCCCAACACCATCGGCCGGTAGACGTCGGAGCGAGTGTCAGTCTCTCGAGACCATGTCATTTTCACCGCCTCACCCGAGGCCTGATGGATTTGTATCGCTTGATACAGCCAATCGAGAGGGTCATCGGTGATGCCAAAAGCCACACGACGACCGAAGCCCCCTCCCATAGTACAGGGGTGGAGCACAACTTCATCGAGCTCTAGCCCCGCCGCCTTAGCAGCCGCTTTGCGAGCGAGCAACGGGTTTTGCACTCCCGCCTTGACGTGCAACTTACCACCTTCTTCCCAAACCGTGGCATTCATGGGCTCGAGAGTGGCATGCGCCAGATAGGGCACAAAGTACTCTGCGCTTACTTGTTTGCCAGCGTCGGCTTCGGCCAAGCCCACATCGCCATGCGCTAAGCTGGTGTCCAACTCACCGGCCAATGCACTGCGCTGCTCGGCTTCCAGTGTCTCGGAGTTCAAGTTGTCGTTGGTGTGTGGCTTGGTGCTGAAATTCACCGCACGCACCGCTTGCTCGGCGCGCCAAGGGTTGTCGGCAATGACCGCGACCCCCTTGTCTACGATGTACACCCCAAACACTCCACGGCGCTGCTTGATCTCTTCGACGTTGTCGATGCTGCTAACTTCTGCGCCAATTGTGGGCGCGAGTGCCACAGCTGCGTATTTCATCTGCGGCACCGCCGCATCTATGCCATAGACCGCTTTAACCTTCACTTTATCTTCGACGTCAATACGCGGCACCGATTGCCCAATCAATCGGTAATCGGCTGGATCTGTGAAGGCCACATGCTCTGGCGCATCCAGCTGCGCTGCACTGTCTACCAACTCGCCATAGCTCAACTTTTGACCATCAACCGAGTTGAACACAAAGCCTGACTCGGTGCGCAATGAGTCCGCACCGACACCCCATCGCTCAGCGGCAGCTTGCACTAACAAGGCACGCCCTGTGGCGGCCGCACTGCGCATGGCCAACCAGCCCGTGCCACGAACCGCTGTTGAGCCACCGGTCATCTGCATGCCCATCAGGTCGGCGATTCGGTGCAGCCCGTTGACAAACATTTTCTCCGCCCAGTCGGGCGGTGTCATAGCCTCGCGCACAAAGGGCTCCAGAGAGCTGCCGTTGGCAAAAGCCCCCTCCGCCGGTGCGAGTTCAACGTGCATTTGCTGCCAATCAACTTGCAGTTCTTCGGCGACAATTTGTGCCAACCCCGTCTGGCTGCCTTGGCCCATCTCCGTGTGCGGCACCAACAACACCACCTGATTATCTGGGGTAATACGAATCCACAGGTTGAGCGGGCGACCGGCAGTGCCCGACTGACTTTTGCGCTGATGGGCCAAGCGGTCATGCGTAGCCAGATGGCCAGCCACACCCGCCACCCCCAACAACAATCCTCCGCCCACCGCGGCGCCACTGATCAATAATCCACGTCGTGTTATTTTCATGCAGATGTCACTCCTGCGGCATCTTTGATGGCAGCCCGCACAGCGTCGTAGGAACCACAGCGGCAGATGTTCGTCATGGCGTGATCAATGTCAGCATCAGAGGGCGATGGGTTTTGCTGCAACAAGGCAAAAGCGGCCATCTGCATACCTGACTGGCAATAACCACACTGCGGAACCTGGTGTTTTATCCATGCGTTTTGCAGCGACTCGGCCCGAGGATCATCCGGCAGAGATTCAATGGTGCGAATGTCCTTGCCCAAAGCAGCAGCCACAGGGAGCACGCACGTGCGCATCGGTTGTCCGTCTAGG
>JBMYWE010000350.1:0-253 GCA_049607125.1 Granulosicoccaceae bacterium
TAAATTAGTCAGCAAGTAAGCCCCATGGATTCAATCATCTCCGAGCAAGTCACGCACGTTCACCACTGGAACGATTCCCTCTTTAGCTTTCGCGTCAGCCGTCGGCAAGGGCTGCGCTTTGAAAATGGCCACTTTGTGATGCTGGGCTTGGAAGTCGAAGGCAAACCACTGATGCGCGCCTACTCTATCGCCAGCTCGAACTACGAAGAAAATTTAGAGTTTTACAGCATCAAAGTACAAGACGGCCCGCTCA
>JBMYWE010000350.1:263-3309 GCA_049607125.1 Granulosicoccaceae bacterium
TGGCGCTTTGACCTCAAGGCTGCAACACATCCGAACGGGCGACAAAATTCTGCTGCGCACGAAGCCCACAGGCACACTGATAGCGGGCAACTTATTGCCCGGGAAGCGCCTGTATTTGTTCAGCACGGGCACGGGCTTGGCGCCCTTTATCAGCATCATCCAGGACCCCGAAGTCTATGAACAGTTTGAGCAGATTATCTTGGTGCATGGCGTAAGAACCGTTTCCGAATTGGCCTACCAGGACTTCATTGAGCGAGAGTTACCGCAAAACGAATTTTTTGGTGACGTGGTGAGAGAGAAGCTGCGCTACTACCCCACCGTCACCCGCGAGCCCTATAAAAACACGGGGCGCATCACGCAACTTATCGAGAACGGCAAACTCTTTGACGACCTGGAGCTACCTCAGCCAAACATTGATGAGGACCGCTTTATGCTCTGTGGCAGCCCTGCCATGCTAAAAGACATCTGCGCCACGTTAGATGCTCGCGGCTACAGCAATGCGACGCGCAGTGTACAAGGGCACTACGTGATCGAGCGGGCATTCGTCGAGCAAGGCTGAGGCTGAGGCTACCAACCGCCGAAGCGTCCTTTGATCACCGTCGCATCTTGCAATAGTGGCATAGGGGCTCCGGGGTATAGCTCGATTACATCAATCACCGGAACGCTGCGAAAACGCACCGGTAGGCCAACCATACCTATACCGCGTGTCACAAACATTGGGCCATTTGGCGTTTGATACCAACCTTCTTTCACCCCCGCCATCGTCACCTTGCTGAGCACACGCTGCGTCAACCAAGGCAAATCAACTTGGCCACCATGAGTATGACCTGCGAGGGTCAAGAAGGCAGGCTTTGGAAAAAAATTAGCGACGTCGGGGTTGTGAGCAAGCACAAGCAAAGGCGACTTCGCGTGGACGTGATGCACTAATTGATAATGCGCTTCGAGAGCCCAAGCGCTGCCCAGCCCTAGTAAGCTAAAGCCATCTCGTGCTTCAATCGTGTTCTCTAGGTACTCCACACCGTTGTCTTGTAGCGCCCTGCGCAGTGACTGTTGAAGCGGAGGTCCCGGTCGCTGGGCGTCATGATTGCCTGGCACAGAAAACACCGGATGGCGCAATTGACTCCACACTGAGAACACTGTCTTCATATCAAAGGGCGGCAAGTACGTCCAATCACCAGCAACCCAAACCTCGTCTACATCCAAGGCGTTGAGACGTTCGATAAGACGGCTCAACCGCTCATCGCTTGAGAACAAGCCCACGTGAACGTCGCCAATCAAGGCTATTTTTATTTTGAAAGGCGCAGGGAAACTATGTCGCTCCACAAGTAACAAGTTGGGCTCAATAAATCGCCCGTAAAAAAGCAAGACAAACGGAACTAGCAGCGCAAAAGCTAGCTTGCGAATCCACCCTCGCTTAGACAAAACGACATAAAAACAACTGGGGATGATGATCCACATCAACCAGCTGAGACTGTAGATCAAAGCGATTATATAGTCTTGCGTTCGATGGGCCGGAGCACCCCACACGTAGTTCAAGAGAGTGTACGAGTTGTAAATAGAAAACAGGATAGCCGCTGAGACAAGCGTAACTCCCACTCGAAACGCCAAAGCTTTGAAACTTATCACGGCTACTTTCTGCTTATTGCTCGCCAGACGCTCGATGGCGATTTTCAGAACGAAACAGCTTTTGGCGCCAATTGTATTGCTCCACTCTACACCCGATCATCTGCTCGAGTACTTTTAGAGTAAGACCCACATCAGCTCTACTGTCACCCGTGGGAAAATCCAGCAGCGCGGGTAAAATATCTATCTCATATCGCTGCTTGTCTAAGTTGTACCAACTGTAGACCGGCAGAGCCGTTGCACCTGCCATCGCAGTCAACTTGGCAGGCGCTTTGATACCACATTTTTGCGCGGCAAAAAATGACACCCAATGACCTTCATCTTCTCCCATGTCCTCATCGATCATCATGTAGAGCATCCAGTTGTCACGCAGATCACGCACCAGATGCCGCAAAGATTCGCCTCGCTTGAGCAAGTAACCGCCGTTGTCCGAGCGAAACCGGTAAAACAGCCAATCGATAACCCGCGAGCCAAATGGCTGATAGTAACCGAGCATGGGGTACGACCATTTCAACGCGCGCGCAGCGTGTTCCATGCCCAGCGAGTGACACACTAGTAAACACACCGGCCTATTCGCCTGGTAGACAGACTCCAAGTGTTCTAAACCATTGACATGCACGCGAGCGAATTGCTTTTTCGGAGAGCTAAGCCAAAGTGCTGGCAAATCTAACAATACACAGGCCTGTGCCTGACAGAATTCTAGCGTGATACGCTCTTGCTCAGGCTGAGTGAGATTCGGGAAACAACGCTGCAAATTTTGCGGAATGCGGCGGGGCCAACGCCCTTTTGATAGCCAGGCGCCGCACCACTTGCCCAGCGAATCCCGCCAAGAGATAGGCAATACGACCCAGATCAGGCTCAGCAGCCCAATCGCCGCCCACTGCAGCCAGTACTTCGGGTGCAAAAGTGCGAACTCAAAAGAAGGTCGAACTGGCCCTCGAAAGGGCTTTCGAGAATGGTCTCGATGTTCTAGCTGATTCACTGCCACAAGGTCAAACTCCACTTGGGCGACGGGCAATCAATCGAGTGACTCCCGTGTCTCCTTGATCATCAGTGAGACCCCATAGCTCTTCGTAAAACAGGAGCTCCAAGCCCCCAAAGCACCGCAGCAGCTCACCCTGTTGCAACAGAAAGTCTGGATTGGACGGACCGCGCCCTCTAGGAAGACTGGCGTTAAAGGTTTCATAGTAGAGCAAGCCACGCGGGCGCAGGGAATCGGCCATCATCTGCAGCACCATGCGATCCAAGTAATAGCTGCAGCTCAGCACATCAAAAGACTGCTCGGGTATCGAGATATTGCTCAGATCTTCAAGCTGGGTGCTCACTGCAAGCCCTTGCCGTTTAGCCTGTAACTCCAGTAGGTGCAGACCCACCTCAGAGATATCCAAAGCTCGAGCTTCTAGGCCTTTTTCAGCAAAAGCCA